>JBKJOA010000321.1:0-14802 GCA_046593365.1 Limisphaerales bacterium | reverse complement strand
GCCGCGATTTCCGTCTCACGGACGTGCATGGCGAATTGATTACGAAGTTGATGGCGTGAAGATGCAACCTTGATTCGTTTGGGGAAGTTCCACACGGAATGCGTGTTGGAAAACTTTAGCTTCATGGCGTTTTAATTGGGGTTGGAAAACCGGCTTATGGTTTTTTTGGAACGCCGATCAACCTGTTGCTGAATTATTCCAAATCGAAGGAAAAGAGACGCGTGTTTTTCATCAGAAATTCCAAGCGCACTGGTTTCCCGTTTAATTCAGATAACGAACGTTTCCAACGCAAAGGCACATTGACCGCGTCCGTAGTCACGGCTCGAAAATCCTTCGCGGCAAATCCTTTGATCGGTTTGTTATTCGCATCGCAAATCTGGACTTTCAATTCGCCGTGACTTGCGTCGGCGTTCGCGGAGAGTTTCTTTCCGCAGAGCGAAAGCAGGGGAGTTCGCAGAAATCCGGGTTCCGCAGCAGCTTCGCGGGCGACGTAACGATCTCGCGGCATGGTGATCAAACCAATTTGCCGCTCCTCGAAACGGTTCACTTTGTGGCCGCGTTTGTAACCGGCGTAATAGAGATACACATTTGTGCCGACCAAAAGTTGTTCGTCGATCCACGCGTGCGAATGATCCAACGCATTGTTGTCCGAATTACGATCCAGAAATTTCTCACGATCTCGCGTCCAAGTTTTTCCGTCGCGCGTCCAGGCCAGAGACGTGTAACCGGTTCCGTAAGCGTCGGGCGGATCAGGCGGCGCGTCGGCCTTCAAATCGTCGCGCAACACTTTCACCATGCCGATTGTGAGATCGCCGCGAATGAGAAATCCGTCCATCGCGTAGAATTGCGTCTCGCCTTCGTCGCGCTCGTCGGGCGTCAACACCCGCCACGGTTCGCTCCAATGCAATAAATCCGCGCTCTCGCTCTGCTTCGTGATGCGACGCAACCCCGACCAGTTTTTGTCCGGCAAATAAAATGAAAGCGTCGCGACGTAACGATTGCGTAATGTGTCGTGAAAAATTCCGTTGATGTCGTGGTTGTGTTTTATGACCACATTCGTCGTGAGAATTTTCCAATCGAGGCCGTTCGGCGACGTGGCGATTTTCAAACCGCCATCCATATACCAACCATATTTGAAACGTTGCTCGGAATTTTTAAATTGCGCGCCTTCATCAATCACGCTCACGCCAAATTGAATCGGCGCGGGAAAAGGCAGGATGCGATGCGGCCGTTGCCAGTGAATTCCGTCGCTCGATTCCATGTAAGCAAGGCGCGAGCGAACCGGATTGGAATCTTCGGTGCGCGCGCCATACCAGATTCGGAATCTCCCGGTTTCATCGTCGCGGAAGACGCTGAGATACGGCTGAAAATTCTGGTCCTCGCGCCCCGTCACAATCGGATTGGCGATGGCCGGATTGCGAACGGGCGGATTGACGCGCCGCACCACGTTGTAACTGCTTTCGACTAGAAATTCATCCACAAAAAGATGCGGCCCGGGGTTCAAGACGATGGGCTTAGGCAAACTTTTTAAATCCGCCGCTGAACTTTTTTCCAATTCGACAATTGCGATTCCAAAAAAGACAATGCAACGAAAAGCAATTTGGAAAATTTTTGGGTTCAAAGTGCTGTAATCAGAATGGATTCACGTTTTGCATGCAACTGAGAAGAGCCGCAGGCCAGGTCATTGACGCAAGCGGTAGAAGCGGGCCGAACCGCCAGTGGTGTTGGTGACGACATTGTTCGTGCCACTGACCGTCGGCGCGGGCGACACGACGCTCCAGACGTTGGTGTTCAGGTTGGTCGTGGACTCGAGCGTGAAGCCGGAGGAATTCGTGGCCCACGAAAGCACTACCTCTGCGTTCGCGCTCCGGCGAATATTCAATAGCGGTTGTGGCGTCGGTGGCAATACGATGAACGCATTCCGCATGGATTCGGTGATGCTCCCCGAGCCATTTTGCAAGCCGGTGGAATAATGACCGCGCGCGCGAATGAAGAAGTTTTCTCCGATCGTAAGATTCAACCCGGTCAGGGTCCAGTTGCTGCCGGCTGCCGTGGCGTTGCCAAGGAAAGCGTAATTCACATTGTCGGCTGAATCCTCAAACGTAACGCGGTTGAATTGCGGGCTGGACCCGCCGCGTGTCCAAGTCACGGCGCTTTGCGTCACGCTCACGTTTTGTAGCGCGATGGTGTCGTTATTCAAACGAGCGAAAAGGTTGCGCGTCTGCCACCAATGCTGGTGAAAAAGCCACCTGCTAAGATCTTGCCGTCTTCCCGTACCGCGATTGACTGGACAACACTACTCGCGTTCGGGTTGAACGAATCAGCCAAACCGGTCGTGGGATCGAGCCGGGCGATTCGGTTGCGCGTTTGTCCGCCGATGGTTGTAAAAGAGCCGCCCGCCAAAATCTTTCCGTCTGCCTGCACCGCAATGGAAGAGACAGTATTGTTCGAGTTTGGATCGAACGAGTCGGCCAAACCGGTTGTGGCTTCGAGCCGGGCGATGCGATTGCGCGTCTGTCCGCCGATGGTTGTAAAAACGCCACCCGCTAAAATCTTTCCGTCTGCCTGCACCGCAATGGAAGAGACAGTATTGTTTGAGTTCGGATCGAACGAATCGGCCAAGCCGGTTGTGGCATCAAGCCGGGCGATGTGATTGCGAATCTGTCCGCCAATGGACGTGAAACTGCCACCCGTTAAAATCTTGCCGTCCGCCTGCACCGCGATGGAATTGACGGTGTCAATTGCGCTCGGGTTGAACGGATCAGCCACCCCGGTCGCGGCATCAAGCCGGGCGATGCGGTTGCGCAGGGCGCCGCCGATGTTCGTGAAATCGCCGCCCGCTAAAATCTTTCCGTCCACCTGCACGAAGATTGTAAGGACAGCAGCGTTCGCGTTCGGGTTGAACGAATCAATCGAGCCGCTGGCAAGAAACCGGGCGATGCGGTTGCGCGTCTGCCCGCCGATGATCGTGAAAGTGCCGCCCACCAAAATTTTGCCGTCTGCCTGCACCGCGATGCAATTGACGAGATTGTTCGCGTTCGGGTTGAATGCGGTGTCGAGTGTGCCGTCCGTGTTCAATCGCGCAATGTTGTTGCGCGCCACTCCCAAAACGCTGGAAAAGACGCCACCGATGAGAATCTTCCCATCCGGCTGCACGGCGGTGGCGAGAACACTGCTGCCGACCATGCTAAGATCGAGCGTCTGATCGACCCGGCCGTCGCTTTCCAGCCGGGCAATGCGGTTGCGCGTCGCTCCGCCGATGCTGGCCGCCCCGTTGAAAGCACCACCAACCAAAATTTTGCCGTCGGCCTGCACCGCGATCGTATTAACGAGATCGTTGGCGTTCGGGTTGAATGAATCAGCCAGGCCGGTCGTGGGATCGATCCGGGCAATGCGATTGCGTGTCTGCCCGCCGATACTGCCCGCTCCGGTAAAAATGCCCCCGACTAAAATTTTACCGTCCGCCTGCACTGCGATTGTATTGACCTGACTGTTCGCATTCGGATTGAACGAATCTGCCAAGCCGTTCGTGGCATCGAGCCGGGCGATGCGGTTGCGCGTTTGGCCGCCGATGCTGGTGAACAAGCCGGCCGCTAAAATCTTGCCGTCTGCCTGGACCGCGATTGCATAGACAATGTTGTTCGCGCTGGGGTTGAACGAATCAGCCACGCCTGTCGCGGACTCGAGCCGGGCAATGCCGCTGCGCGTCTGTCCGCCGATGCTGGTGAAAGAGCCGCTCGCTAAAATCTTTCCGTCCGCCTGCAGCGCGATTGAAAGAACAAGACCGCTCGCGTTCGGATTGAACGACAGATCAGCGAGGCCATTGGTGGCATCGAGCCGGGCGATACGATTGCGTGTCTGTCCGCCGATATTGCTGAAATTACCGCCTGCTAAAATCTTCCCATCCGCCTCCACCACAATTGAACGAACATCGCTGTTCGCGTTTGGGTTGAAGGCGGCGTCGAGCGTGCCGTCCCGGTTCAGCCGGGCAATGCGGTTGCGCGTGACCGGCACTCCGCCGTTGGGCGAGAGCGTTGTAAAATCGCCCCCGAGAAGAATTTTGCCATCCGATTGGACGACGACAACATGAACGACACCGTTGACGTTCAGATCGAAACCGTCGAGCGCAGATTGCCCGCGTGTCGTGATGGCGCTGCTCGCCAGCAGCACGACAACGTAAAATAACAAAAGCGCAGCTTTCTTAGTCGCCACTCCGCAAACGGTTTCTCGGAGTTGGCTTAACGTTGGTAGTGCGCTTTTCGGTGTGGATGATTTCATTGCAGTTCTCCGACGTTTTCTTGAACAGTGAGTGTCCTATTACTAACGCATTTACCGCCGACTTCAATCCATTCTTCAACTTTCCAGATGGTTCGGGAGAAAAAATAACTGGCTTTCCTTCTGTGGTGTCTGGGTCCGTAGGCATGAAAAAACTTTTCGCCGTTCTAGCCATTGCAACTCTCACCATCCTCAACGCATTTGCCGCTGACAAATCGAAACCAAATATCGTTTTTCTTTTTGCCGATGACCTCGGTATCGAGGCCGATGGTCACACTGAATTGGTGAAACTCGAAGACGAACCTGTTGTCGTGGTTGGAAAAATTGTCGTGGTGCCGTGGCGCGCGTGAGCACGACAGGCCGTCCTGACCGCCTCCACGCTGCCATCCATAAAATCCGCTCCAACTCCGCCATGGACATGGATGTCGATGAATCCCGGAGAAATATACCCGCCCTCCGCATCAATCACTGTGGCATCCTTTGGCACGCGCTGGCTTCTCGCGCCAACCGATTTGATTCTCCCGTTTTGACAAATCAAGGTCGCGTCCGGCAACAGACGATCAGGCAAAATGACGGTGCCATTGGTGAAAACCAGAAAGCTCATTGGCGATACAATAGACATGCCAAAAATTGCAGTGAAGCACGAATCGAATGACGCAGGTCATGCGTGAATCATCACTGCGTGACAAATCGTCCTAATTTGCTAAAGTAAATCCAGATGAGTTCAGCGCCGACATACAATTTTCCGCCGGACGTTCCCATCTGGGTTGACCCGGAACGGCTGAGTGGCGCTCCTTGCTTCAAAGGAACGCGCGTGCCGGTGGATAGCCTGTTCACCAACCTCGAAAGCGGACTCACCCTCGACGAATACCTGGATTGTTTTCCTGACGACACCCGCGAACAGGCCGTTGCCGTTTTAGAATTTTCCAAGCGTCAGTTTGGAGTTTCCTTATGAGCAAAGCTCAAATCATCGAAGAACTCCCAAAGCTCGGTGTGGATGAACGTGAAGAAATTCTCGACCGCCTTTGCGCTTTGCAAGAGGCGGAACTCAGCGGCGTCCATCAGCAATGGGTGAACGAAGCGATGAATAGCGGTCCCGCTAAACCTGCTTCACCGTCGGATTGGGATGATGCCTTGCAACGCGGTTTGGCTCGGGCGGCTAAACGTTTGTGAAAATTATTTTTCGTCCGCAGTTCTGGATCGATCTCGAAGAAGGCGTTGCGTATCTCGATTCCGCTCGTTCTCATGGCTGACGTTTTTACCAAAGCACAACGATCTAGCTGCATGGCTGCGATCAAAAGTCGTGGCAATAAACAAACTGAATTGAAATTGGTTAAGATTCTTCGTGCGCAGGGCATCAAAGGTTGGCGTCGTCATCAGCTTATGCCGTGCAATCCTGATTTTGTTTTCCCCCGCGCGCGCGTAGCAGTTTTTGTCGATGGTTGCTTTTGGCACGGCTGCCCAAAACATTGCCGGATGCCAACCAGCAGCGTCGATTACTGGGACAAAAAAATTGACCGCAATGTAATCCGTGACCGTAAGCGGCGCGCAGAGTTGGCGAAGATCAGTTGGAAAGCATTGCGAATTTGGGAGCACGAATTAAGCAATCCGGGCCGCGTCGCCATCAAAATCAACGCGGCAATTCGCAGGCAAGAGTTGCAAAAGCAAATTGCCTGATGCAAAACAATCTCGTGACTGAACCGCATCCCAAACCTCGCTTTGCTGAATTCTTTGCCGGAATTGGTCTGATGCGTTTGGGATTGGAGCAGACTGGCTGGGAAGCAGCGTTCGCCAACGACATTGATGAAAAGAAATGGGAAATGTATCGGCACCATTTCGATGCCAACGGAGAGTTTCATCTTGGAGATATTCATAAACTGGATGTGGCAGATATTCCAACCGTTGCTCTCGCGACGGCATCATTTCCATGTAACGATCTTTCACTCGCTGGCGCTCGAAAAGGTTTGGCTGGTGAACATTCCTCCGCGTTTTGGGGATTTATTAACGTTCTACAGAAAATGGGGCGACGTCGTCCGCCTTTAGTTCTTCTTGAAAATGTCGCTGGCTTTCTAAGCTCAAATGATGGAGCTGATTTGGAAGATGCACTGCTTGCACTTAACGAACTCGGATATGCAGTTGATGTTTTTATTATAGACGCGTCGCGCTTTGTTCCTCAGAGCCGACAAAGGCTTTTCATTGTTGGCAAAAAGAAAACAGCGGCTGCGCTTCGCGAAACCATGGTTCTGGGTGAAAGCGAATGTCGCCCACGGGCGCTAGCAGATTTTATTCTTTGGCACGGAGATATTGATTGGGACTTGCGTTCACTGCCGTCGCTGCCGTCGCGAAAAAGTCAGTTACACGACATCATCGAGGATTTTCCCGCAAATTCCAAAATGTGGTGGAATCGACAGAGATCGGAATATCTTTTAAATCAGATGAGCGTGAAGCATCGCGCTACGGCAGAGGAGATGATTAGGGGAAAAGAATATAGCTACGGGACTGTTTTTCGTCGCGTCCGCAACAACCGTTCGATGGCAGAATTGCGTGTTGACGGTGTGGCTGGATGTTTGCGAACCCCGCGCGGCGGAAGCGGTCGTCAAATTCTTTTTGTAGCAGGTAAAAGAAAATTTTTTGTGCGCTTACTCGGACCGCGTGAATGTGCGCGATTAATGGGTGCGGATGATTTTAAAATCTGCGCCCCGCTCAATCAAGCGTTGTTCGGATTTGGTGATGCTGTCTGTGTTCCTGTAGTTCGTTGGATTTCCAAAAATTATCTGACACCTGTTTGGCTAGAAAATTATGCCCCCGAAGAAATCAAAACCATCTCTCGTCCGACGCGCTACCGGTAAAGGTGCGCCTGCTGCTGGAACCCCCGTCGGCCAACCGGCAGATGTGGATGCAATTCGGAAAGAGATTACAGCGTTTTTCAATACGAAAGACTCTAATGGTAAAAAGATTGGTAACTACAGATTCGGCGTTTACGCATTTTACGACTATGATGGCGAACCCATTTATGTCGGTCAAACCTGCGAAGGTCTGAGATACCGTATAAGTCGTCACCTAACGAATCAACGGACGGATGCCGTCGCAATGAACGTCCTTGATCCTTTCGAGGTTGCAGAAATTGCGATCTGGCCGTTGCATCTCGATGCAATGGAGAAAAAAGAATTTGAAGCATACCTTGATCGCGCTGAGTTCACGCTTTTCCAAAAAGTTATTCACGAGTCGAAGCTCGGTGCAGTGTTGAATGAGAAAATTCCAATTAAACTTCCTGTCGTCCATCTGCCGGAGTGTCACAAGGGGCGGATTATTCCAGAATCCATTTATCCCCAAAGAAAACATCCAGATATTCGAATTGCGCGGCGTGCAAATACAATTGCCAGCCTCGCTCGTGTAATTAGCGAACGGAAAGTTCAAGCTGGATTGCGGCGAACACTTCTCACACAAGCGAAGCGTCTCGAACAACTTGCGGAAAAGCGATTGAAGGAACTCGGGCATGTGACAAGCGACGAAGACGATGATCACTGATCAAGTCGTCATGTTAACGCCGCCTCTCAAAACCAATTTTCTCGAATGGAATCGATTTGAAAGTGGGGAGGTGTTTGAAAATTTCGGAGTCGGGATGTAATTGAAAATTGTCGTTGGCGGGTTCACGAAGCCGGGATCGCTGTTGGTTTGCCACATTTTCTTCGCCCGTCTGTTTCCAGTTGCCAGTGCTATCCTGACCGCTGCGGATAAACACATTGATTTTCGCAAAGCCGTTTCGCGGCTGGCCGGGTTCACTGCAACCACGTCAAAGCCGGGCGGTGCAACGTTTCCATAAAAATCTTTTCATCCACGAACCTGGCACGGCCTTTTTTTCGTCTCCATCAAGGAAGCTGATGAAAGCTAACTGTGCATTGGTGGTGCCGCGTTCGTTGGAAAATTTGCGCACGATTTCCAGCGGGGGCATCGGAGTTCATCGCCAATATCGTGCAGGAGTGGCTGCGCGAGCAGCAGATCAAAACGATCTACATCGAGCCAGGCAGTCCGTGGCAGAATGGCTTTGGGGAGAGCTTCCATGGGCGGTTCCGGGACGAATGTTTGAACCGGGAACAACTGTGGACCTTGACGGAAGCGCGGGGGTAATCGGTGATTACCGGGGCGAGTACCATCAACTGCGACCGCACAGCAAGTTGGACTATGAAAGCCCGGTGGCTTTTGCGGCGCGAAGTTGTCCAAAGAGCCAACAACAACATAAACTCAAACCCTGTCTCAGGACTAACACATGACTGGTCCAGAAAAGTGAACCCGGTCAGCAGGGCTGTGGTCGTGAGAAATAACGAGATCGAATTTAAAATTTTTGACTAGAACAATAGTTGGAGACTTACCTTACCGGGATGCGAGAAACAAGTTTTAGAGTGAGAAAACTGACGCTGCCTGGTTGCGGTTCGGACGCATTACTTTTGAAGCACCAGATGTTAATTCACCATTGCCTGCTCCTTGCGCCGAAACTAAACTTTGCCCGATATGAAACATCAGCTCGATTTCGAGAAGCCGATTTTGGAATTACAGCGCAAGCTGGAAGAACTGAAAAAGCATCCCGAAACGCATTCGTTAGACGTCGGTTTTGAAGGCGAAATCGTCAGCATGGAAAAGAAAATTGAAGAAACACGTCGCGAAATTTTCTCCAATCTCACCCCTTGGCAACGAGTCCAACTCTCTCGTCATCCCAAACGTCCTTTTACCCTCGATTATCTTTCACTCGCTTTTGAAGGTTTTCAGGAACTACATGGCGATCGCCTCTACGCAGACGACCGCGCCATTGTTGGTGGATTTGCGCGGCTCGGTGATAACAAAGTCATGGTCATTGGCACGCAAAAAGGGCGTGATACAAAGGAAAACATCATGCGCAATTTCGGTTCCGCATATCCCGAGGGTTATCGCAAGGCCCTCCGCTTAATGCGTTTGGCGGATGAATTTGGTTTGCCCATTATCACGCTCATTGACACGGCTGGAGCATATCCAGGAATTGGGGCTGAGGAACGTCACATCGCGGAAGCGATCGCGGTTAATCTTCGTGAGATGATGCTTTTTGAAGTTCCGATTATCGCAGTGGTCATTGGCGAAGGCGGTTCTGGCGGCGCGCTTGGAATCGGCGTCGCCGATCGCGTCTTGATTTTGGAAAACGCATATTATTCGGTCATCAGCCCTGAAGGTTGCGCCGCGATTCTTTGGAAAGATCGCGCTGCCGCACCTAAAGCCGCGGAAGCATTGAAGATTACCGCCAAAGGTCTTTTGGAATTAAAACTGGTCGATGAAATTATTCCCGAACCGCTCGGTGGCGCCCACCATGATCATGCGCAAACCGCTGCTGCGCTGAAATTACATTTGCTCAACAACCTTGATCAACTACAGAAACATTCTTCCAGCGAACGACTCAAATCGCGCTACGATAAATTCCGCGCGCATGGCCAGTTTTCCGAACCTGGAAAAAAGGAAACCGAACAGACTGAGCCGCAAGTAGCTTGATCTGGTTCGTGCTGCACCGTTGCAATCTCGACTCAACATGCTCTACCCATTTATTTTCCATCCTATTTTCAAGGAGCGAATCTGGGGCGGGCGCAATCTCGAACGGCTTTACCACAAACAATTGCCGCCAGGAATTCCGATCGGCGAATCGTGGGAGATTTCCGATCGCCCCAGTGACGAAAGCGTCATCGCCAACGGTCCGCTTGCCGGAAAATCACTCCGCTGGCTCATGGAAAATCACCGCGAGGAATTGCTCGGCTCCGCAAAATCGACCTCTACCGGTCGCTTTCCGCTGCTCATAAAAATCCTCGACGCGCAGGAAAAACTTTCTTTGCAAGTCCATCCGCCCGCGTCCAAAGCAAAAGAACTCGGCGGCGAATCAAAAACCGAGCTGTGGTATGTGGCCGAAGCCACGCCAGACGCAGATTTATTTGTTGGATTGAAGCGAGGCACAACCCGCACCGAATTCGAAAAACGGGTTCAGGATGGATCAGTTGCCGAATGCTTTCACCACATCGGTGTTAAAAAAGGCGACACGATGTTTCTCCCTAGCGGACGCGTGCACGCGTTGGGTGCGGGAAATGTGATTTTCGAAATCCAGGAAAATTCGGATACGACTTATCGCGTCTTCGATTGGAACCGCGTCGATAGCAAAGGAAAGCCCCGCGATCTTCACATGGAAAAATCAATGGCGAGCATCGATTTCCAGGACGTCGAACCCGCTTTAGTTCCCGGCAAAATTGTTGAGCAAAACGGAATTAAAATTCGCGAGTTAATCCATGATCCTTTGTTCTCGGTCGATCTTTGTAAAATTTCTGTGGGCAAAGATTTTGTCCTGCCACCCAGCACGATGCAAATCATCGCCTTACTTGAAGGGGAACTTGTGCTTAAGGAAAGCGCCAACCCTCTCGCACTGGCTTCGGGAGAATTTTGCCTTGTTCCGGCTGGTTGTAAAAAAGTCTCGATATGCGCGTCCGCTCCCACCTCGTTTCTAAAAATCACTGCCGGCTAACCGACAAATCCGTCTTGTTTTTGCTGCGCTGCTATTCGATGTTCCACGCGAATGAAACGTTTCTTCCAACGCTGGCTAATCAACACCCTGGCTGTGCTGGTCGCTGCCTTTGTTGTTCGAGGCATTAGTTATGACAGCACTGTTATGGATCTGAACGGCTTCCGAATAGCCATTCCCACCGGCCTGATCGTCGCCACGCTGGTCTTGGGAATTCTTAACGCATTTTTGCGTCCGATTCTTTTACTGTTATCGCTGCCGTTGCTGATTTTTACCCTCGGTTTGTTCACGCTGGTGATCAATGCCATTGTGCTTTTGGTGGTGGGTTGGTTGTTACAGCCCCACTTTGTCGTGGACGGTTTCGGCTCAGCTTTTTGGGCGGCGCTGATCATCAGCATTGTTTCCCTTGTGCTTAATTGGATCACCGGCACGAAAAATCCGCCCGTGGCCGTGCGAAAAGAGTCTTCCACACCGCCAGGAGATGATGGAAACGGACCGGTCATCGACGTATAATTCTCGCCCGACGTTTCGGGATGAAAACTATTTTAGTCGATATGCTGCGGCTAAGGTCGGTACCCCGCGCAAATGAAAATTACGCTCAAAGTCGGTCACAACTGAACTAAGATCCGGCGGAGTTACTGTCTTCTCAAAGGAATTGTTTGCATCGAAAACCCGCGCCATCTGCTCGAAATAATCGGCATCATCCGTGCGCAGGTAAACCGTTCCTCCTTCTTGTAAGGCCTCTTTGGTCAGCACGGTAAAAACCTCGTTGATCAAACGATTCTTTCGATGTTTTCGCTTCGGCCACGGATCAGGAAAATAAATATGCAGGTTAACGACAGTTTTTTTCGGGAGCAGGTATTCCAAAAGGTACGAGGCTTCGATTCGCACCAGGCGCAAGTTCGTCAGACCTGCCCGCAATCCTTTCCGGTCGATCTTGCGCAATCGGCCGAGCAACCGTTCCACACCGATGAAATTATGCTCAGGATGTTCTTGAGCATACTTCGCCAGAAACGAGCCATCGCCCGAACCGAGTTCCAGTTCCAACGGTTGCACGTTCGGAAAAATTTTCTCCAATTCGATTCGTTCGACGATGGATTCAACTTGATGAATGAGCGTTCCAGCAGGCTTGGGCGCTTGGTTCGAATCACTTTGCATTCGGTAGAAATTACGGGGCCACCCGCCAACCCCAAAGAGCAAAGTTCGGACGTTGCGCAAAAATTTCCGAGAACTTAGATTGGGTTCTATGAAAACATTAGTGATTCTGTTGATTGGCGCAGCGATCGGAATTGGTGCCTACATTTTCTTTCGTGATTCGGGACATAAATCGCCGATCGGCAGGGCGGGGGATCGCATTTCCGACGGTGCGGGTGAAATAAAAGACAAGTGGAACGAAAACGTCGATCTTGATTCCACTAAAATCAAAGAGGAACTCGCGCGCACTGGAAAAGTAATTCGCAAGAAAGCAGAGCAAGCTGGCTCCGCCATTTCCGATGCAACCGCCGACGCACGCATCACGACTGAAATCAAAGGGAAACTCGCATTGGAATCCGACATCTCTTCTTTGAAGATCTCCGTTAACACGACAGAGGGGGTGGTGACATTGTCGGGAACGGTGCCATCCCATGAAGCGATCGAAAAAGCGATGAAGCTCGCGCTTGCTGTCGATGGAGTGACGCAGGTGGTTTCCACATTACAGGTGAAACCGTAAAGAAGGTGAAGCGCCCGTTTTGCAACCGGCTTTGAATCGAGTGACGCGGAAAGCCGGCGCTAACCGGCGATCCGTCTGAAGGGCTGTGAAATATGCACGCTAAAGGCGTTTCAGCTTGAGGCTTCTGAGCGCTGACGAAGTTTGCCACGTCGCAATGCCGAGCGGAATGGATTGCTGAATGTCGCCGGCGCGCACCGCGACTTTTCTGCCCACAATTTCCACATCCACAATTTTCTCGTCATCGACCCACGCCAGGATTTTTTTAGGCGTGACTTGAACGCGTACATGATACCAGCGGTTTTTCACGAAATATAAACCTTGGCTCGTATCGTTTTCCGAAGCGTCCGCGCCGTCGAGGCTGGAAATGCCAACCACATTTCCGCCCCATCCGCCGAGGATCAAAGTGCAAAACGAATTGTTCACAGGAAAAGTCAGGCCGCAAAAGAAATCGTTCCCGTCGAGTTTCATCGCATCAAGTTCGATCTCGTAATTGGTCTTAGGCAACACGGCGGTATTGGTCCAGGTGATGCCGCTCAGTTCGGCCCCCATGCCGATTTTAATTTCGTTGTTCCGCACGACAATTTCTCCACGCCCACCGAAATCAGTGGCGCGCCAGCCGCTCAAATCTTTTCCATTGAACAAATCCAATTCGCCGGGAACTGTGCTCGGCTCCGGTGGCGGGACAACCGTTGTTGGCTCAGGAGGAATTGTGCAAACCGTTTTCGTGGCACAACCGGAAAATAAAAAAGCGGCCAGCAAAATAAAAATTCCGGGAGCGATGTGCAGAAGGGTTCGTTTCATTGCTTGAAAATATTTTCTCGCGTGCTTTTGGGAAAGACTTTTTGTGCTACTTTCACAAGGATGCATCCACTGCTCACGCGTTCATTGGATCGGCTGATTATCCGGCTGGCGGCCAACGCCATGCCGGAGCCGGAGCGGCACGAACCGCACGCAGCAGAGGCGGCGACGCTGCTGGGCCATCCCGATTTTTTTTGCGACTTCGTGCAAAGTCCGAGCGATTTCGAATTCATCATCGGCAATCATTTTCAATTTTGGTCCGCCATTTCCACCCCTTGGAGTAAAAATAATCTGGTGCGCGGGCGATTTTTCACCTGCGCCGAGCATTGGCAAAACTTTTCCACGGTGATTCTGCTGCATGGCTGGAATGACGAAATTAGTTATCGGTGGAGATTGCCGTTCGTTGCCAAACGGTTGGCGCGCCAGCAGGTGAACACCATCTTGCTCGAACTGCCTTACCATTTGCAACGTCGCCCGAATAGCCCGGGGGCAATCAACGATTTTATTTCCGAAGATTTGTGGCGGATGGTTGAAGCGACGCGGCAATCTATCGCTGATACTCGAGCGACCGTGAAGTGGCTCTCTTCGGCAGGTTGCGAGCGAATCGGTTTGTGGGGAACATCGTTGGGCGCGTGGCTGACCGGATTAATTATCAGTCACGAGCCACAATTAAACTTCGCCGTCCTGACGACGCCTGTGACACAGATCGAACGCGTAATCAACGAACTGGCTTTTTGCGCTCCGATTCGACGCAGCTACGTGAATTCCAAGGTGCCGCTCTCCTCATTGAACCTTGCCTCCCATCGACCAAAAGTTCCAGTCGCAAACATATTAATTCAAGAAGCGGAACACGATTTGTTCGCGCCTAAAGAGGCAATTGAGGACCTCTGGATCGCATGGAACCAACCGGAAATCTGGCGGCTGCGTCATGGTCATATCAGTTTGCTGACCTCAATCCCTTTGATGACACGCACCGTGAACTGGATTGCTGAAAAATCGCGCGCAGAAACAGAAAGAACTAATTCGTAACTGTCGTTACTGTTTGGGGAAAATCGTTTTCAGTTTTTTTTCCCTATTACGCGCTTCGAAACAAACATGCTTCCACTCAAATAAAAACGCAGTGGCAGTTCTGCCGCCTTCGTAATCCCAATGCGCGCTGTTGTCGCGGTTGGCCCGAGTTCTTGACAGAAGCGCTTTACCTCAGGATTTTGCGCGATGAATACGAGGGAATTTTTGGAACACAAATCGACGCCATCCATAGCGCGTTCGATTTTCATGGCTGAACAGAGTTTGGCCGGTCCATTGGTTAAGTTGCGCAACTCAGCGACCGTCCGCTGGTCTCGCATGAATTCTTCGCCAAAGGCTGGTTCGACGGCCCGAATCAATACGGCCTCGGCAATTCCAGCGGGACGACAAACGGCGTTGAAACAAAAGTGATAGCCGTAAATTAAATAAACATAACTGTGGCCGTGTGCTCCCCACATCGCTCGATTCCGCG
>JBKJOA010000074.1:0-3126 GCA_046593365.1 Limisphaerales bacterium | reverse complement strand
CAAAGTTCTCCGCGTTGGCGGACAGGCTGCTCAAATAGTAACGGCGCTCCACGCTTTCTTGGCCTTTGCTTTCCCGGCGCGCTTCCACCACGCCCACGCTGCGCAACCGTTCCCATTCTCCCCGGTCGGCAAACCAGCGGATCTTTTCGCTCTGCCAGTAACGCCGGGTTTCCAATCGTCGTCCGTGGCTTTTCTCGACGGTCTCATGGAAAACAAGGCTGGCTTCCCGGCGCGCGATGGCGTCGTCCAGAAAGGTTTTGATTTCAGTGTAGGCCGTCCCTTGGTTGCCTTTGAGCGCCAGCACGTAGTCCGCGTCGGCTTCGATGATTTCTTGGGCGATGTTTTTCTGGCAGTGCAGCGCATCGGCCGTGACGATGCAGCCGGCCAGCTCCAACACGCGGAGCAGTTCGGGCACCGCGGTGATTTCGTTGCTCTTGTCCCGGACTTTGCGCTGGCCCAGGAGCAAGCCGCTTTCGCTCGCCCAGGCGCTGACGATCACCCTCATGTCTTGGCCCGCGTTGAGCGCACGGCGCAGGCTCTTGCCGTCCAACGCCACCACTTCTCCGCCCAGCGCGGCGCGCACGCTTTGCGTCCAGCGCGAGAGGCAATCGCTGAACTTTTCCGGATCCAACGCTTGAAAGACGCGGTTGTAAGTGTCGTGCTTGGGCGCGCCCTGGCGCAGCCGTAAAAAAGTTTTGAGCCACGCCAGACGCACCTCTCCAAATTCTTCCATGTCGTAAAAACTTTCTCCGCCGCAGAGGATCGTGCAGAGCGCGATGACCAGAATGTCCGAGAGATCGTGATCGACGGTGCAGCGCACCCGCGGGTCAGGCACTTCCTCCAATCGGGTGATGAGACTGACGAATTGATTTTTCGGGACGTTCTTTAAGTTGGGATGTCTTTGCATCCCTCTTCATCTACCCATTGTATTTACTTTGTACATTCAAAAATCAAAAAACCTTCGATATGCGTCAGCCCTGGGTTTCTCATTTCAGAAAATTTAACAGGATGCGCAGGATATTCAGGATTCAAAGCCGTTGGTCAGACAGAATTATCCTATTCATTTTTGTCTATCCCTGTTCAATTCTTCGCCGATTTACTCTGAACAGTTCTACGGAATTTTGCTATGCGAGCCATCGCAGAACGGCATCGTCTTGGAATGTTTGCAGGCGCACCAGGCGACGGTTTTCTTTTCCGTGATTTCCGTTTTCAACGGGCCGAGGCCGGTTCCTTTATGCGAGCCGTCGCAAAACGGCTGGCTTTCGGAACGCCCGCAAGCGCACCACCAATAAGTCCCCGGCTCGACGAGTTGCACGATGGGCGCTTTTTGAAAAATAATGGGGTCGGGCATGGGATGGTTGTAGCGGCGGTCTGCGAACACCGCAAATTAAAAAAAGCGATGGCGTGGAAAGCATTGTTTGAAATTTATTCAAACAACGGCGGCAAATCTCTGGCGCCGTGAACGACGCGAACAATTTCAATACCGTTTTCCGTCGGACGATAGAAGATGATGTAATTGCCGACGGGAAAACTTCGCAAGCGGGGCGAGAGTTCTTCGCGTTGCCAGCCCATCTGCGGCATAGAGGCAAGTTTGGGAAATCGCGAGACGATGAGCCGGATAAATCGATCAGCGGTATCAGGATCATCTTGCGCAATGTAAAACCAGATTTCGTCCAAGTCCGAACGTGCCGCGTCGGAAACCCGAAATTGGTTCATGCGCCAGATTTTTTGGAACTGTCGTTCAACCGCTCTCTGCCCGAACGGCCAATGTCTTCCGCCAACTGCATTACGTTTGACTCGTTGTAGGTTTGATAACGGCCCTGTTCCAAATCATTGAGGCCAACAGCGAGATCGCGTTTCAACGCGGCAAGTTGTCGCGTCTTGAAGGTGTCCGACTCAACCCACCAGCGGAAAAGTTCAACTTGTTCGTCGGGATTCAGTTCAGCAGCGGCGGCTTTGATTTTTTCGACGGCGTTCATGTTTGAAAAATATCACAGTGTGGCGGTTTGTGTCCATCAGCCGTTGCCGAGACCCGGAATATCCCGAAGGGATTTTATAATTCAGCCCAGCGTAGCGGCTTCTCGGCAGAGAGCCGCATGTTTGGTTATTTTTGAAACTGCGGCGGTCTTCCGACACGCCGCTACGATGAAACCGCGTTGCGGTTATATGATTTGTTTGGCCCATGACCCAGGGTAGCCGCTCCGCCCCGACCCTGGGCTGAGTGATGGAATCCCCGTTGGGATTCTTAAACCAAGAACCAAACGCCAGTTAAGTTAAATCATCTTTGCGGCTTTCAGGCGGGCAAAGGTTTTTGCCGGAACACTCTTCTTCAAATTCTTAACAAGATCGCTGCCCTCGTAATCAACTGCGAACACAACAAAATCATCAGTTGTGTTGAGTTTACCATTCCAGTCCAACATTCCGAGGTCACTTGCAACTTTGTTTAGGAGTGTTCTGGCTGGGGTGTTGGTTTCCTTGCGCTCAAGCAATTGATTATACCATTCACATGCCTTCTCGAATTTCTTGTCGAGCGGAAGTGAGGTTCGTTTAGTTTCGTAGCTGCGGAACTCTGCTGGATTCCAGATTAGCAATTTAGAATCCTTCAAATCGTTTTTCATCCAGTTCTGGCGTTCAGACTCAAGACCAACGCCGAGGGTTGGCGGCAATACTCCGTTGCCCTCTCCGTCGTAAGCCAAAACCAGACAATAAACGGGTTGTTTGATTCCAGCCTTGGACACTGCCTTCGGCACAAGTTGCATCAGCCGCATGTAAATGGTCTTTGTCAGTGAATCAAAAGTCACGCCTTTCGGAAGTCGAAGCTTTCGGGGCAGGTCATACATTCCAGTCCGCTTTCCTGACTTGTCGTAACACCATTCCAAACTTGGTTTTTTTCCGAACAAGCCGAACAGAATCCGAGCGACTTCATTCCCACGCCATTCAATCGTCCACCAGTCAGAGCCTGATCCAATGTTTTCAACTCGAACCGTTCGCCCATTTGAAATCGTTGCAGAAGAAATCTCAAGTAGTTGCCCCGTGAAAAACTTACTGGAAGTCAGCATGTTTTTAGCATAGCGAATAAATTCTTCACTCAACTGAGGTAATTCCTCCCCGGGTAATCCATCCCTG
>JBKJOA010000058.1:0-13415 GCA_046593365.1 Limisphaerales bacterium | reverse complement strand
GTTCCACCCGCACGACGTTCAAGCGATAATATAAATCCTCGCGAAATTCACGGGCCGCCACCGCCGCTTCCAGCCCTTTGTTCGTCGCCGCGATCACCCTCACATCCACCTGGATGGGTTGATTGCCCCCCACCCGCTCAAATCGACCGGATTGCAACACGCGCAGGAACCGCGTTTGAGTGGCGTGCGTCATATCGCCGATCTCGTCCAGAAAGAGGGTGCCGCCATGGCATTGCTCGAATTTGCCGATGCGTTGGGCCGCCGCTCCAGTGAAGGCTCCCCGCTCGTGCCCGAAGAGTTCGCTTTCGAGCAGGTTCTCGGGGATGGCCGCGCAGTTGATGGCCAGATAGGGTTGCGCGCTGCGTTGGCTGTGTTGATAGATGGCGCGAGCGACCAGTTCTTTGCCGGTGCCGCTTTCGCCGGTGATCAGCGCGGTCGCGTCGCTCGTGGCCAATTGCCCGATGAGTTTATAAACTGTTTGCATCGCTTCGCTCCGCCCGATGATGCCCAGTTCGTGGTCTTCGGGATCAAAGAGCGGCGGGTAGGAGACGACTTGTTTCATGGCGCGCGCGGCCTGGAGGGCGCCGAACACGATTTGCTTGAGCTTGGGGACATCAAAGGGTTTGAGCAAATAATCGTAAGCGCCGAGTTTCATGGCTTCGATGGCGGTCTGGGTGGTGCCGAAGGCGGTCATCATGAGGACAAGCTGTTTGGAATCGATTTCGCGCATGCGCCGGAGGGTTTCCAGCCCGGTGATGCCACCCATCCGCACGTCCATGATGACGAGGTCGGGTTGGAGGCGCGGGAGGATTTTCAACCCTTCTTCGCCACTGCCAGCGGTGGTGATCTGGATCTGGTCGCCTTCAAAAATCCGGCGAAAAGAGTATTGCACATCCACCTCGTCATCGATCAAGAGCACTTTGTTCATAAAGTCAACCCAACCAATTCAGTTGAAAATGTGAGCTTGCACAAGTTTTAAGCGGGAAAACCCGTTTAACCCGAACTCCGAAGTTGGGAACAGGTGGGACGATGAAACCCGGGGAGCGCACGCCGCTGGCGTGCGATTTTCGGTGGCCCGCCGAAAATTTCATTTCACAAACTTTTTGCCACCCGTGATCCCGGACGGAAGTGCGGAACGAAGCTTGGGCGAGCCGCCCAAGCCAGCACGCGGGCCGCGTGCGCTCCCCAACTTCGGAGTTCGGGTTTAACGACGATGGAAGTGGAGAGCAAGGGGGATGGTTTGGAGAGGTTTTGGGCACTTGAATCAAACGTTCTCCCCGACATTTTCAGCCTGAGTGACTTCCTGTAAATGCTGTTTGTCTCTCAACCCAACGTAAACCGCGCCGCCCACAAGACTCCAAAATAAACTGCCGGCGTAGGTCAGCAACGAAAGCGAAAGAGCGGTTGTCGCGGGGACATGAATCGCCGGGGCAGCGAGCATCAACACAAATAAATTTTCGCGCACCCCGAGTCCGCTTGGAGTGATGGGCAAAGCCGCAATGCAAATAATAATCGGGACAATCACGAACAGTGCGACGGGCGAAATGCGCAGACCCAAACCGTTGGCCAGCGTGGTGACCTGCAATACGCAAAGCGCATTGATGGCCATGGAAAGACCGACCGCCTTCAACATGAAAACGCGTTCGCGCCCAAATTGGCGGCAGGAATCAAAGGAGCGTTCCAGTAAATCGCCTTTGGGTATCTTCCTCAAATAACTTCGCGCTTTGGGAAAACGCCGGGATAACCCTCCCCAGAACGCGATGCTTAAAAAAACGGTGCACCCGGCGAATAACGACAAAATCAGCAAGGCGCACGCCCCAAGTTTTTCGTGCGAAAAGAGCAATTGGAAATTGGGCACCATCATTACGAGTGCAAAAAGCAGCATGGACCACAACCCGAGCAAGCGATCGACAAACACGGTAACCACGGCTTCGGTTTTTTTGTGATGCGTTTCGCGCGCGGCATAGTAGGCCTTGATCAGGTCGCCGCCCGTTGAGCCGAGCAGAAATGAATTAAAGAACTGGGCCACGAACGTAATTCCCGTCGCCCGGGACAACGGCAGATGCAAACCCTGCACTTCCAGAACCATGCGCCAACGAATGACACCGAGCTGGACGGTAATGCCAGCCAAAGCAATCGATAGCGCAAAGGCACCAGGGTGGACGAGTGACAAGGTGCGCCACAGTTCTTGAGGACCAACGGTCCAAGCGATTTTCCATTGCTCCGCGTGCGAGAATTGCGACCAATTGGGGGTGGCTGCACGACCTTCATTTGAAAAAATCGAATGGAAAATCCAGGTGAGTAGAATAAGGCAGAGTCCGATTTGCCAGCTTAGTTTCCAGATTTTCCGGATGGTTCTCAATCGTTGCCCCAAAGATTTTTGATATGCGCGATGCCAAGTTGCGCATCTTCGGTGCTGAGAGACGGGCTGAACTCAAAGACTTTGATATGCTCAGGCGTGATCACCGGTGTCAGCGCGGCAAAATCGATCATGCCCGAACCGGGTCGCCGGTGATCTCGGCCCGGAAATTCCACATCGTGGACGTGCAATCCCAGCAGGCGGTCGGCGTGAGATTCCAACTGAATGGCGTGATTGATAAAGCCCAGGTTCTCTTTGATTTGCGCATGTCCGGTATCATGCCAATAACCCACCGTTTCGGTCTGGAATTCGCGAAAGAGAAATGAAAAATCGGCATCAAGCGGAATTTCCTCCAGCGCCTCACGATTTTCAACCCCAAGCTTGATTCCGCGTGCTGCCGCAGGCTCAATCAAACGTCGCAGCATGTCATACGACCGGGTGACGTAGTGTTCCTTTTTTTGTTCGCGCTTTTCAAAAACTTCTTCACTCAACTTTTCAAATTTGCCGCTCTCTTTTTTTCCATCGCGAATGAGTTCCAAAAGCTTGTCGGTGTAATCCTTCATGTCGATGCAACCCATGTGCAAAACCACCGCTCGCGCATTCAGACGCGCCGCCGTCTCGATGGTTTTGATGGAATGACGGAACGCATTCTCCCGCTCCCGATGATCGTCCGAAGAAAAAAGATAAATGTTTGGCGCCGCCTGGGTTACACCCATCGGCAGCGGACAGAAATTGTGGAGGGTGGAAATTTTAATTTCGCCGGCATCGACCGCTTCAATAATTCCCGGCAAAAGACTGATGCGAATGCCGTGGCTCAACTCGGCGTATGCAAAGCCGAGATCGCGGATTTCGTGCAACATCGCTCGTCCATCCGTGTGCCGATGTGAATTCCAGCAGGTCGAAAATGAATACATTTTTTGTATCGCTGAACGTTACATTACTCTTCGTCTGCGTGCTAATTTGCGGCTCCATACCCAAACAAAAAGGCCGAGTGCAGTCACCTTTTTGACCACACTCGGCCCTGAGAATCCAAACAATTACAGGTCCGCGTAGCGGGCGCTCAACATGGCAGAGAAACGCGCCACTTTCATTTTGCGGCGTTTGCGTTCGCTCGGCTTTTCGAAATGGCGACGCGTGCGCACCTCTTTCATCGTGCCTTCGCGGTCGATCTTCTTCTTCAAACGGCGCAGAGCCTTATCGACTGGTTCGCCTTTTTTTAATCTAATTTCGGTCAAAAAAATTCACTTCCTCTCTATATTCTGACGGGTGGCCTAATGACCGCCGTCTCCAAAGTTGGGGGACGGAGACTAAATTTGGCTGCGCCAGGTGTCAATACTCACGTTTTGCCAATTTAAAGTATTCCGGAAGAGGTCTTCTCCAGTAATTAGGGTTGAATTTCCAAACCGCGATTGAATTTCACCACTTCTTTGTAGCGAACACCTTTGCCGCCAAAAATATCCAGTGCCGAACCGATGGTTAAATCCACCTGATCTTTTCCCAATCTCGTGACTTCTTCCAAATCGCTCAATGACCGTGCGCCACCGGCGTAAGTCGTGGGAATGGTCGCCCATTCGGCGAGCTTTTGCACCAAATACAAATCGACCCCACGACAAAGTCCTTCCACGTCAGCAGCGTGAATCAAAAATTCGCCACAATAATCGGCGAGCTTTTCCAACGTTTCCTGGCTGAGGGTCAGTTCGGTAAATTTCTGCCAGCGATCCGTTACGACGAAATAATCTCCGCCCTTTTTACGACAGCTTAAATCAAGCACGAGTCTGTCCTTGCCAATTTTTTGCACGAACGCTTTGAGTCGATCCCAATCCAGAACGCTGTCGCGAAAAATCCATGAAGTCACGATGACGTGCGACGCCCCGGCATCGAGCCAACTTTGCGCGTTTTCCAAATTGATTCCGCCACCAATTTGCATTCCGCCGGGATACGCCTGCAAAGCTTCGCGCGCCGGAATTTCATTTCCGCTGCCGAGCAGGATGATGTGGCCGCCGCGCAGATTGTCGTGCTTGTAAAGTTCCGCATACCAGGCAGCCGGGCGTTCCGAGATGAAATTAGTGCGTAAAGTGGAAGCGTCATCGGTGAGCGAACCGCCGACGATTTGTTTCACTTTGCCTTCATGCAAGTCGATGCACGGTCTAAACACGCGCAAAAACTACGGGCGCACTGGCCAAACTTCAAAGCAAAAGGGAACTGCACCGCCTCGGAAATCCCCGATCAAAAAATCAGGCGTTCACGTTTTGTTTCCTCGCCCTGCTTAAGTATAATCGTGCGTCATACTTCCGGCTGCGACATCGCGAGGAGACGCAATGGGTTTGAGCAAACGCCAACGAAAAGTTCTGCGCGTGGGGGGATTTTTCCTCCTCGCGCTGCTTTTGTTGATCCTCGCTTTGCCGCTGTGGTTTCACTGGATGCTCAAACCGGCCTTGAACAAATACGGCGTTCATTATTCCAGCTATGAACGGCTCAGCTTCACGCGATTCGTCCTGAACGATGTGGAATATAAACAGGGCAAAGTAACCTTCGCGGCGCATCGGGTTGAAACCTTGTTTCCCGGCACTTTTCTCTGGCGCAATTTCAACGACGATTTGCAAAAAAATTATTTGCGCGTTTCCGGTTGGACTCTGGAAATTATACCCACAGACCAGAAGAGTCCGGGAACCAACTCCGCCTACGCCGCTTCAGAAAAAGTGGACGCCGTTCTGGCAGAAGTAAATCGCTGGATTCCGAGAGCGACTTTCAACAACGGGCTGATTCGTTTCAACAAAAAGGAAATCTCGATTCCGGCAACAGATTGGAACAACGGAAATCTTTCCGGCCGCATGGTTTCGACAAACCTGTTTCCAGAAATTTTTTTCAACACTCATTTAAAAAGTCGCCTGCCGCAGGAAGTTCTCCTGGAAATCCCCGCTTGGAATCTGGGCGGTGAAATTGTGACGACGCGCAAACCAAGCGGCATTCTCCAAGTCCAGGGAGGCGCACTCTGGCAAAGCAATCACATTGATTTAGCCGCGCAATTCGGACGCGACGGCTTGCTACCCGAATCGGCTTCCATTCAAGCGAAGGCGTTTCGGATTCCGTCGCAAACCGTGAAGCTGGAAGGCTACGGCGATTTGACTGGAACGCTAAGTTTGTTGTGGCAGAGCAACGGTTTCGTCCTTGACCTGAACGCCCAGGCGCAGCCGGTGAACGAAGAAATTTTTCTCTCACCCATCACGGCAGACATCCATGCCACAGGAAATATGGAATCATTTGTCGTTGAAACCGCCAACCTCACCCTGCCCTGGCTGGAAGCGCGTTTGTCCAAAAATGTGCGCTTCGATTTTCAAGGCAAGTTGTTGAGTGAAACCGCTGCGATCAACGTGATCACCGATTTATCCAAACAAAAATGGATCAAAGCGACGGGAGTTCTAACGGGCGAAGCACAATTGCGGCGGAGCGAAAAACGTTTTCCCGACGCAACCTTTGCTTTGGCTGGCTTAGAGATCGGCTTGAGCGAAGTGCCAATCAAACAGCTCCATCTCAATGGCAATCTCGAGTGGCCGTGGTTCCGCGTCGATTCTGCCAAAGTGCAACTGGCGGACGGCGCGACGGCGGAAGCAAACCTGAAGTTCAACGCGGTTACACGAGTGATCGCCGACGGTAATTTGAAACTCAACGGACAACTCGGCCAAAACATTTTACCGCCGGAAATATCGTATCGAACTATTTCGCTCACGGGAACATTTGCCGGCCCGATAAAAAAACTCTCCCATTCAGCGCACATGGAACTCCAGGAGGTCCAATTCCCGAAATTAAAGCCGCTGCAAATCATCGCCGATTGGCGTGCGACCGTCGGGAATTTTGCCAACGTTGAGGCGCGAATTTCGTCGCTCGATTCTTCGCTGCTGATAAGCGGCGCGGGCAATGTTTTCACCAACAAAGCAGATTTTACAGTAGAGAAACTCTCGCTGAAAAATGGAGAACAACTGACCCTTGGTCTGGAGAATGCGTTTTCGATTTCAGCAAAGAGAACTTCGGACAAAAAAGCGGTTTGGTCGATCCAAATCAATCCAGTGCATTTGCGAGGAGAAAAGGCCGAGTTATCTGGTCAGGCAAATATCTTTTGGCCAGCGCGCGGCAATGTTTCCGTTGCAGCACGCGGACTAAGCGCGGTTCAATTGCGAAACTTTTTCGCTGAAACCATTCCAGATGCAACGCTCGAAAAACTGAATCTTGATGCGCATTGGACAAATGGCCCCGTGACATTTGGATTACACGCGTTAGCTCGATTTGCGTCGGAAGAGGGCACGCCACTCTTCGCAGAGTTGCGCGCGACGGGGAATGAGAATGGCCTTTCTATCGAGCGAGCTGAGGCAGGGAGTTCGTCGGAATCGTTTATTTCCGGCAAAGGTTTTCTGCCCATCACCATTCATCCCAACGGTTCCAACCTCGTCGAAATTTTGCAGAAACAGATAATTGATTTTCGCGCTGAAACAATTCCAAACGCCCCGTTTTGGAAACAAGTCGCTGCTTGGACTCAGGCTGATTTTCGCGAACCGCGTTTGTCGTTGTCGATTTCAGGAACGCTCGATTCACCCACCGGAAAAATCACCGCGAGCGCAAAGGAAATTCTGCTGAAAAGAAAAGAAATCACCCAACCGATTCCCTATTTCGAAAATTTGTACGTGGACTTTGATTTGAATCGCGATCGCATTTTACTAAGTCGTTTTGAGTTGTTTGTGGAAGGGCAACCCGTCACCGCTTCAGGCGAACTTCCATTGCCCAAGAATTTAAAAGCCGATTGGAAAACTGTTTTCGATTGGCGCAAAGCGAACGCGCGTTTGAGAATAGTCGATGCGCAAGTGGCCCCGTTTGGGCGGCTGTTCCCAAAAATCCTAAGCCCGCTCGGCACGGTGAATTTGGATGTATCCATCACACCCGGCGGAAATCTCAACGGCGAATTGCGTCTCCAGAATGCCGCGCTCCGCCCGATTCAGCCCATTGGGCCAGTGCATGACGTGCAAGCGCGTGTGTTATTCCTGAATGAACGGGTCACGGTCCAATCGTTTCAGGCTGCGATCGGGGGCGAAACGGTAAATCTCACTGGAGAAATGAACCTGGCAAAACGCGGCATGACCAACGATCTGCCTGAGTTTCATTTCAAATTGCGCGGGACCAATGTGCCGCTGGCACGACAACCGGAATTCATTGTGCGCAGTGATTTGAATCTCGAGTGTTCGCACAAACCCGGAGCGCCCCCACTGATTTCAGGCGATCTGAATCTGAAAGATAGTTTTTATTTGAGCGAACTGAAACGGTTGTTGCCCGGAAAAATTGCGCGGCCAAAACAGCGCCCGCCTTACTTCAGCGTGGAAGAGCAACCGTTTGCCCAATGGCGGTTGAATGTGGCGGTGCGCGGAACGGAATTTTTGACAGTGCGCGGCCCGTTGTTCCGTGGAAAAATCTCATCCAACCTGAAATTAGAAGGGACGTTGAAAGAGCCGCTGGCCACGGGCGACGCGCGCATCAATTCAGGCGTGATTCAATTTCCCTTTGCCAATTTGAGAGTGGACCGGGGGTTCGCTTCGCTGAGCAGCGACAATCCTTACGGCCCGCAACTCTCGGTGTCTGCTTCGTCCAGGGCTTTCGGTTACGACGTGAAAATGGATTTAAGCGGGCCAGCGGAAAAGCCGCTCATAGAATTTTCTTCGACACCGGGCCTGACCTCCGAACAGATTCTGTTGATGATCACAGCCGGAGAATTACCGCGCGACGAAATCAATTTCACCGCCCAGCAAAAAGCGGGAAGGCTCGCATTTTTCCTTGGCAGAAATTTATTCTCCAAGTTTGGATCGAATGGCGGGAACGCGGACAAACTTGAAATTCGCTCTGGCGAAAACGTTTCTGCGCAAGGTCGGCAAACTTATTATCTGGAATATAAATTAAGCGAGGATTGGTCGATTGTCGGAGAATACGACCGGTTTGGCGGGCTGAACGCCGGGTTGAAATGGAGATTCTTCTCAAAATGAAACGGGGTCGTCGGCAAAAATATTTTCGGGAATTCATCAGCGCAGAGCGGCTGCTCTTCCTGGCAATTTTTTTCCTGTTCGTAGGCCAACTCGGGGCGGAAGAGAAGGAAAAGGCCATGCTCCAGGTTTCCGGCTACGGGTTCTTTGGAAATCTCGCGTTGAAAAATTTGATCAAAACTTTCGACGACAAAGCAAAAACGCGGGAGTTTTTCGACGCCAATTACATTGAAGACACCGCGCTGGTTCTCATTTCGCGGATCAATTCAGATGGCTTTTTGCGGCCTAAAATCACGGCACGAGTCACGCTGGAAAATGGAACGATGAAGACTTTCGAGTGGGAAGAAAAGGGGCGCGATCCACTTCCGCGCCCCATCACCGCACGGCGGGTGGAATTCATCATCGACGAAGGCGTCTTCTATCACTTTGGCGAAATCCACTTTGAAGGTCTGCAAGCGATGGACATGGCCGAAGCCAATTCTTTTTTCGTCGAGCGCGGCTCGCTGGTTACATTTAAAAAGGCGCGCACCTTCACTCCGGCCCGGCTCACTCGCGGGTTGTCGAGTTTGACGGAAGTTTTGGCGCGGCGCGGTTATGATCAGGCGGAAGCAACTACGGTGCAAATCGACCAGGATGACGCGACCGGAAAAGTGAACTTGACGATCAAGGTCAACGAAGGGCCGCAGCACATCGTTCGCTCAATTCGCCAGGAAATTTTTTATGGAACCAATACGCAACCAACGGATGTCTCAACCATCACAACGAACGCCACCTTCTCGCGATATTGGCAGCAGGATTATACGCAAGCGTTGCGCGCCACTAACTTCTCGCGCGGTTACGCTGATACAACGGTGGAAATTCTTCCATTGCGACGCGAGCCGACCAACGGAAGGGTGTTACTCGATCTTGCGGCACGAGTGCAGAGCGGCGAGAAAATCACGTTGAGCGAAGTGAAGTTTTCCGGAAGCAAAAAAACCGAAGAGGCCGTTCTGCGGCGACGAGTACGCCTGAAAAAAAATCGTGCGCTGGATAAAATCGAAGTCGAACGAGGCCGTAATCGGCTCGCGCGTCTTGGCATTTTTGATTCGGTCGGCTTGAGCTACGATCAGGTGGACGAACACAGGCGGGCAGCCATTTATGAACTGAAGGAAGGCAAGGACGTCGATGTCAGCATGCTGTTCGGCTTTGGCACCTACGAACTGCTGCGCCTCGGATTCGAGGTGAACCAGTACAATATTTTTGGGCGGGCGCATCGGGCCAGATTGCGCGTTACCCAATCCTTCAAAGCGTCCAGCGCAGATTATCTTTACACGATGCCGGAATTGGTCGGCGAAGATGTGGATGTTTTTTTTAATTCGTTTGGCTTGCGGCGCGAAGAAGTTTCATTCACGCGAGAGGAATACGGCGGAGGCGTCGGCGCGCGAAAATTTCTTAAAAACATCTCCAGCGATTTTGGCGTGCGCTACAATTATCAAATCCTGCACGCAACCGAGACGAAGCTCGCGGAGCAAGTCGGTCCATCCGAGGCGGCGGTAGGGTCGATGATTTTCGACCTGAAACACGATCAGCGCGATAATCCGCTTTATCCGCGACGAGGCTACAAAGTTTCCGGGAGTTTCGAAGTTGCTTCCGAATATCTGGCGAGCCAGGTTGATTTTCAGCGATTCGAAGCCGATGCATCACTGCATTTTTCCATTCGCGATACGACCTGGATGCATTTGGGGTTGAGTCATGGAATCGCTTTCACGCAGGGCAGCCCGCTGAAAGAGTTGCCATTCAACAAACGGTTTTTTCCTGGAGGCGCAAATTCGGTGCGCGGTTTTCAAGAAGGCGAAGCGGCCCCACGCAATCAGAACGGCGATGTCATTGGAGCGGAGACTTATTTGACCGCCAATGTGGAACTTGAACAGGGGCTGACCGAAAAATGGTCGCTGGTGATGTTCTCGGACTCGATTGGATTTGCGAAGGAACTGAGTAATTATCCCATGAATGAAACGCTTTTTTCCGTTGGTCTTGGCATCCGTTGGAAAACTGTGGTTGGCCCTATCCGATTGGAGTACGGACACAATTTGAATCCCCGCCAACACGATCCTGCAGGCACGCTCCAATTTTCCATTGGGTTTCCGTTTTGAGCGGGGATGACGCTATTGACGCAATGAATTCCTAGAGCCTTTTGTTTGTTGCCCTGTTCGCGGGTACGAGTGGCGCACTTACGATATTGTCGCCGTCCTTTTGCCCACGACTTCAGACAGATAAGACGAAGCGACATTTTGGATACTTTAAACAACCCCAAAACTGGCCTCCTGCATTTTTACCTTTGCTGGCAATTCGTAAAATTATCTCGCTCTCACATCTCGGGCAACGTTTTGCCGTCGCGTCCAACGCAGAAAGAATCGCTGGGTTATATTTCCAATTCACTTCCTCCAACAAGCTGAGTATGTTCTGCTCGTCCAACAGATCAATTCCGTGCTTGGCTGCCAACTCTCTGGCCTCGTCCGTATATCCCTGCAACGTGATGAAGACACCTTTGCGAACGCCCGAATCGGTCAAGGTTCCGAGAAATTCTCGGATATGGCGCACCCCGACTTTCCAGCTTTTCCATTGCTTACATTGGACGACAAACTTCGTAGCTGAATTTTCAACAATTAAGTCAACTCCACCGTCGGGATTTGCCCCACCAATCCGTGCCACTGTGTAATTGTGCGACTGGTAAACGGCGGCAACAAGTTTTTCAAACTGAAACCAATCAAGGGTCCGAAGCCTTTCCGCGAGGGTTGGTGTTGCTTTAATGCGGGGCAATTCAGCACAACCTATTTCCGAATCGACGGAAGCAACGCCTGATAGGTGAGAATTGCGTTGGCCAGCCCGCTTGGCAGCGATAAAGACAACCCCGCCAATGAGCACCAGCCCGATGCCCCAAACGAGATACCATCCAAAATGAGGTATGAAAACAAATGCCAGGACAAATAATGCCCCTATCGCTTGGACTATTCCCTCCAGCGGATCCTTTCTTCTTCTTGCCATACACTCTGTGAAAGCACGGCTTGTGCCGCGATCTCGGAACTGTAAGAGCCTGTTTGAAAACCCCGGTTTGGAGTTCCGCCTTCAGGCGGCAGAGCGCGGGAACCGCCTGAAGGCGGAACTCCGAACGCCGCCGGTTGAAGCCCAAATGAGTTTTCAAACAGGCTCTAAGGCCAGCGACGGCACTCCCCATCCTCAACCCTTCATCATAACTTGTTTATGCGCCGTTGGCGGCGGCGGGACTTTTGGTCAGTAACGAAGATGCTGAGGACGAGCCAGAAACCGCCACCGGCAGCGCCCAGAAAACAGAGCATGGCGAAACCGGGGTAGCCGAGAAGTTGGAAGGAGGTGGGCACTTGCATGAGCAGGGCCGCGCCAATAATCAAGGCCGCTAAAATCAAGCCGGTGGTGATGCGATTGGCGATTTTCTGAAAGCCTTCGAGCAGCAGGTTTGTGTCGGGCGCGCGAACCTTGACCTCGAATTCGGAGTTGCCGACGATGTCGAGAATTTTGTTCACGCGACCGGGCAGTCCGGTTACGAAATCTTTGAGATCGAGGATGGATGCGAAGAGTTTGCCGGCGGTGACATCTTTCTTTAGTCGCTGGTTTAGGATGTCGCTGACGTGGCGGCGAATGGCGGCGTTGGGATTAAATTTGTCATCAAGGCCACGACCAATCTGGTCGAGTTGGAGGAGAGTTTTGCCGAGCATGGTCAGTTCAATGGGGACGAACAAGCCGTTTTCCCCAGCGCTGCGGCCGACTTCGAGCAGGAGCATTCCGACGTCGATTTTTTCGAGCGTGCTGTCTTGTTGCTCGGCGACGAGAGAAGAGATTTTGCGACGGAACTCCGGTTCGTTAAAATATTCGGTGGTCAAGCTCATTTGAATGACCAGCGCGACGGCTTCTTCGCCTTTACCTTCACTGATGGCAATAAGAACTTTAATCAACTTTTCCTGCATTGCCGGGGTGGTGCGGCCAACCATGCCGAGGTCGAGCAAGGCAAGGCGATGATCTTCCATCAGGAAAACATTGCCGGGATGCGGGTCGGCGTGAAACAAGCCATCAACAAGGACTTGTTTAAGGTAAGCTTTGAAAAGTTCATCCGCGATGGGTCCGCCTTCCAATTCCATGCGTTCGAGCGGCTCGATTTGGGTGATTTTTTTACCAGGGATAAAATCCATCGTCAACACGGCACGCGTGGAATAATCGGCCACGGGACTGGGCACAACAAGGCGCGGGAACTCGCTGAGATTATCGCGAATGGAAATGAGGTTGGCGGCCTCGCGGGAGTAATCGAGTTCGCTGATCAAGGTTTTTTGGAATTCATCAAAAATTTTGGCGAACTGATAGCGCCGACCCATTTTGGTGTGTTTCTCGAAAAACCCGGTGATCTCTCCCAACACCTCGAGGTCTTGCGCGATTTGCTTGCGGATATCGGGCCGTTGCACTTTGACAACCACTTTGCGGCCATCGCGCAGTTCGGCGCGATGCACCTGGCCGAGCGAAGCCGCAGCCATGGGTTCGCGGTCGAAAGAAAGAAAAGCCTTGGAGATGCGCACACCGAGTTCGGCGGTGACTATCTCTTCAACCTGCTCGTAGGGGAAGGGTTTCACTTTGTCCTGCAAACGCGACAAAGCGTCGAGGTAGGCGGCGGGCAAAAGGTCGGCACGGCTGGAAAGGAGTTGGCCTAGTTTGACGAAGGTCGGCCCCATGCGTTCGAGGTCGTTGGCTAATTCCTCGGGAGGGCTGGTTTGCCCGGTGGTGAGGTCGTCATCATTCAGAGCCGAGCGCAACCCGAATTGATTCACCATATCGGCGTTGCCGTATTTGAGAAACAGCAGCGCGATGTCCTTGTAGCGTTTGAGATGTTGTGGGTTCAGCGAAATACTCATAAAGCTAAGGTGCCGAATTGAAATTCAACGAGCCACGAAAGAGCGGACTTCATGAAAAAAAACTAAACAGTAGGGACTTAAACTCAAGCGGGGATACCCTGAGAAAGGGGCGCGACTCTTTACCAA
>JBKJOA010000026.1:0-6906 GCA_046593365.1 Limisphaerales bacterium | reverse complement strand
GCGTCGAAGACTTCGATGATGAAATCGGCGTCCGCTTGATTGATACACATGGGAGGAGCGAACCGAACCGTTTGTCCCCACAAGCCACCTTTGCCGATGAGCAGGCCCATCTCGCGTGCCGATTCCAACACTTGCGCGCACTCGGCTTTCGCAGGTTCTTTCGTCTCGCGGTCCTTAACCATTTCGATGCCGAGCATCAGACCTTTGCCGCGCACATCGCCGATAACCTTGTGTTTGGCTTTCAATTTTTCAAGCCCGGCTTTGATGTGCGTCCCCATCTTGTGCGAGTTCTCCTGCAACTTTTCTTTTTCGATCACTTCGAGAACGGCCTTGCCCATCGCGCTCACTACCGGATTTCCGCCAAACGTATTGAAATGAACTTTGCCGACCAGCGACTGTGCGATTTTCGAAGTTGTGACCACGGCGGCGAGCGGCGCTCCGTTGCCAATGCCTTTAGCCATCGTGACGATGTCAGGAATGACACCCTGTGTTTCGAATCCCCAAAAATGCGTGCCGGTTCGTCCGAAGCCGGTTTGCACTTCATCGGCGATGCAAACGCCTCCCGCCGCGCGAACGTGTTCGTAGGTGTTCTTAAGATAACCTTGCGGAAATTCCACGAAACCGCCTACGCCTTGTATGGATTCCGCAATGAACCCGGCGACTTTTCCGGGAGTCGCGTAATCAATCAGCGATTTTACATCGTCGGCATATTTTTTTCCGGCGTTGGCGTCGTCGTAGCCGTAAGGCCCACGATATGGATACGGCGCGATGGCATGATGCACTCCGAAACTGTGCGGCACATTATATTTCCAGGTGCTGTGCGCGGTCATTCCCATGCCGGATGAATTGCCGCCGTGATACGCATTGCGAAGAGCGATCATGTCGAAGTTGCCAGTAGAAGCGCGCGCCATCAGCAACGCCAGATCGTTCGCCTCGGAACCAGAGTTGCAAAAATAACAAATTTTTAAATCGCCCGGCATTTTCGCCGCGAGTTTCTCAGCGAACTGCGCCACATTCGGATGCAAATAAATCGTGGTCGAGTGTTGAAGAATTTCGTTTTGTTTCTGCGCCGCCGCCACAACATGCGGATGGCAATGCCCGACGCTGATCGTCACAATGCCGCCCAGGCCGTCGAGGTACCGGTTGCCTTTATCGTCGAAAATATATTGCCCCTTGCCCTCGACGAACATGATCGGGTCTTTGTAGTAGAGAAAAATTCCGGGGTTCATGAATTCTTTGCGCAACTTCAACACCTCCTCGGCAGACGGGCCGGTGTAAGGCTTGGGTTGATAATTAAAAGGCGGCAACGTTGGTTTCTTCATAAATTTTTCGATGATCAATAATGCGGATTAAATTTTATTTGCAGGAACTTTAGCTGTTTCGGTCGCGTTCATCTTTTGACCCTCAACGCTAAATTGTTTTCCGACCAAATAAAGCAGGAACGCCAGAATAAATCCGACAAACCACGCGTAATGATAAAGCTGTTTGAAAAAGTTCGGGATGATTTCATTTATCGACGGTGAAATCTGCGCGAGAAAACCCGGAAGGTTTGGCAACACCGCAAGAATCAACGCGACCATCGCGACTACGCTAAACCCATTTGTGAAACGATATTCGCCGTCGGGCTGATAGAGCGCGACGAGATTGAGCCGCTTCTTGCGATAGACAAAATAATCCGCGATCAAAATTCCTCCAATCGGCCCGAGTAAAGCGCTGTAACCCACGAGCCAGGTGAAAATATATCCCGATGGATCAGCGACCAGTTTCCACGGCATCATCACGATTCCGATAATCCCCGTAATCAGGCCGCCGATGCGAAACGTGATATGTCGCGGGGCAAGATGGGCAAAATCATTTGCTGGGCTGACCACATTGGCGGCGATATTCGTGGCAAGCGTTGCCACACAAAGCGCGAGCATGGCAATCACGAGAACGGCGGGATTTTTAAATTGGGTCAGGACATCCACCGGGTCCCAAATGGTTTTCCCGTAAATAATGGTTGTCGCTGAAGTCACTGCCACACCGATGAATGCATACAGCGCCATCGTCGCGGGCAAGCCGAGCGCCTGACCGATGACCTGGTCACGTTGCGAATGAGCGTAGCGCGAGAAATCAGGGATGTTCAAAGAAAGCGTCGCCCAAAAACCGATCATGCCGGTCAGCGCGGGAAAGAAAAATGCGAAGAACTGTCCGTCCTTCGGCTGGCCTGCGTCAAACTGCGATGGCTGCGAAAGAATCGGCCCGAACCCGCCCGCGTTTCGATAAGCCCACCACAAGAGCAACAATCCCAGTGCGATTAACACCGGCGCTTTGATATTCAGCAACCAGCGGATGCAATTGATTCCTTTGTAAACGACGAACATGTTGATGCTCCAGAAAAACAGGAAACAAAAAAACTGCGCGCCGGTGATTCCTAAAAAATTATCGGTCGAACCCAACCTAAGCGGCTCGTGAAACACGCAAAGAATTTTGTAAATCGCGTTGCCGCCAATCCACGTTTGAATTCCGAACCAGCCGCAGGCCACGAGCGCGCGCAAGAGGGCAGGGACATTCGCGCCTTTCGTCCCGAACGCGGCGCGGCAATAAACGGGAAATGGAATTCCGTATTTCGTTCCGGCGTGCGCGTTGAGCACCATCGGAACGAGCACGATCAGGTTGCCGAGAAAAATGGTGAGGATCGCCTGCCACCAGTTCATGCCGATTTTCGGATCGATCAATCCCGACGCAAGCATGTAAGTTGGAATGCAAGCCGACATGGAAATCCAAAGCGCGGCGAAACTGCCGTAGCGCCATTTGCGAGCCGTTGAAGGAACCGGCGCAAGATCGGCGTTGTATAGTTTGCTTCCTTGAATTTCAGCCAACGGATTTTCGCCCAAGTCCGCTGCAATGGAGTTTTTATCCATGAATCGGCGTAGCCTAGTCAAAGTCCCGCCCATTGTCTATGGCACCGTGCCGCGACCGTGAACGTTCCTGTAACTGATCCATGCCCAATCAGGAGAACACCTTGCTCGCGGCGCGAATTGCGATAATCTCCGTGCATGCCAGTTTTACGCGATGGAACACGATGGCTTGTTGCCGCGGTGGTTTATTCTGCTCTGGGCTGTTTTGCGGGTTCCACGAATGAACCCGCGTGGTGGAGTTTAAAACCGATCAAACGTCCTGCTGTGCCGGTTTCGAATGCCGGTCTCGCACCTCGCAATCCCATTGATCTCTTCATCGCCGCAGAGCTTCGCAAAAACGGTTTGATTCCCTCGCGCGAAACGGATCGGCGCACGTTGTTACGGCGAGTTTATTTCGACTTGACCGGTTTGCCGCCTTCGCCGGAGGAACTCGTGGCCTTCGAGAAAAACAAATCGCCCCGAGCCTACGAAGAGGTTGTGGAAAAGTTGCTCGCATCGCCGCGCCACGGCGAGAGGTGGGCGCGGCATTGGCTCGATACGGTGCGTTTTGCGGAATCGAACGGGTTTGAGATGAACCAGCCGCGACCGAATGCGTGGCCGTATCGCGACTACGTCATTCGCTCATTCAACGAAAATAAACCGTTCGACCAATTCGTGGTCGAACAACTGGCGGGCGATGTGTTTGGCGTGGATGAGGCAACGGGCTTTCTGGTGGGCGGGCCTTGGGACCAGGTGAAAAGTCCTGACCCGGTGCTGACGGCCAACCAGCGGGTTGATGAATTGCATGACATGGTGGGCGTGACCGGTTCAACTTTCCTCGGACTGACGGTGGGTTGCGCGCGCTGTCACAATCATAAGTTTGATCCAATCCCGCAGAAGGATTACTTCGCGATGAAAGCGGTGTTTGAAGGGGTGCGGCACGGCGAACGTCCGCTGCGAACCGCCGAGATGGAGGTTAATAAGAATGAACTTGCTGCAAAGAAGTCGCGGCTGGCGGCCATTGAAACGGAACTGGAAAATTTTGAGCCACTGGCAATCCCCACCTCCACAAATGCGGTGCGAGCGTCGGTGAATGCGCGAAGGAACGTGGATCGCTTTGCTTCGGTGAAAGCAAAACGGTTGCGGTTCACGATTGCACGGACGACCGACGCAGAGCCGTGCCTTGATGAGTTGGAAGTTTACACCACCGAGCCAGCACCACGAAATATTGCGCTGGCGACAAATGGCACGAAGGCGAGCGCGTCGAGTGTTTACCCAAACTCAGAGATTCATCGGGTTGAACACATCAATGATGGTCGGCATGGCAATGGGCGCAGTTGGATTTCAAACGAAGGCGGCAAAGGTTGGGTCGAGCTGGAGTTTCCTGAGTTGGTCACAATCGCAAAGGTCGTGTGGGGACGCGACCGCGAGCAGCATTTTGTTGATCGCCTGGCGTTGGATTACAAAATTGAAGTTGCTGCGGGCGCGAACGATTGGAGTGTGGTTGCTTCCTCCTCTGATCGCCAAACATTCGAGGCGGGAAAGAAATCGGATTCAAAGTTGAACCTGGCGGCTTTTTCATCCAACGCCGCAGCCATGAAATTATTAGAAGAACGTGCCGAATTAGAACCACGCATTGCGAAATTGGCCAGGGGCATAATGGTTTACGCGGGCACATTAGACGCCAATCCGGAAGCCACCTATTTGCTCTATCGTGGAGAGGCGACGCAGAAACGTGACGAAGTAAAACCGAATGCGTTGAGCGCGATTCCAGTGGCGTTTGCGATCAACACGAACCAGAGCGGTGCGGCAAAAATTTCAAAAGCATTGACGGAAGACCAACAGCGCCGCCTGGCGCTGGCCCAGTGGATGGTGAATCCCACGAATCCGCTCACCGCCCGCGTGATGGTAAATCGGATTTGGCAATTCCATTTTGGCGAAGGTCTCGTCGGCACGCCCAGCGACTTTGGAGCGAACGGCGCTCAGCCAATGCACCCCGAGTTGCTCGATTGGCTCGCATCGGAATTCATGGACCGTGATTGGAGCATAAAAGACATTCATCGGCTCATCGTGAATTCGGCCACCTATCGGCAAGCCAGCGTCACCCGCAAAGAGTGCATCGCTTTGGACGCGAACACGAAATTGCTCTGGCGTTTTCCACCGCGCCGTTCGGATGCAGAAGTGATTCGTGACTCGATTCTCGCCGTGAGCGGAAAACTTGACCTCACGATGGGCGGACCGGGTTTCAGCTTTTTTGAAACGAACGACAACTATGTGCGCGTTTACACTCCACGCCACGAGTGGTCGCCCGACACATTTCGCAGAATGGTCTATGGCACCATCGTCCGCCAGCGAACGGATGGTGTGTTTGGCGTTTTCGATTGTCCCGACGCCGGACAAATTGCGCCGAAGCGAAGCACGAGCACGACTCCATTGCAGGCGCTGAATCTTCTGAATAGTTCTTTCATCATGCAACAGGCTGGATTTTTCGCGGCCCGTTTGCAAAAGGAGGCCGGAGACGATTCGATTGCGCAAATTCGCCGAGCCTTTGCGCTCACTTTTCAACGCGAGCCAGAGCGTAAGGAAATCGCCGCTTCGAAAAAATTTATTCGCGATGAAGGGTTGTCGATGTTCTGCCGTGCCATGCTGAACGCGAATGAGTTCATTTACGTTTTCTAAAAATGGACGATAATACGATTTCAAACGCGGGTCGGTGGATGCTCAATCGCCGCGATTTCCTCCGCCACGGCGGCACCGGTCTCAGTGCCGTCGCATTATTGTCTTTGCTAGGGGGACAAAAACTGCTTGGTGACAAAACTCCATTGCAGTGGTCGTCGGAAAAACCGTTTGCGCCGCGCCCACCCCACTTCAAACCGAAAGCCAAAAACGTGGTGGTCATCTTTTGCTCCGGCGCTTTGAGCCATCTCGATGCGTGGGATTACAAGCCGGAGTTAATCAAGCACCATGACAAGCCGATGCCTGGTTCCAGCGGACTCGTCACGTTCCAGGGCGAGAATGGAAATCTCATCAAGCCGCTCTGGGAGTTTCGTCCGCGGGGACAATCGGGGAAAATGATTTCTGACCTGTTGCCGAATCTCGCCGAACTGGCCGACGACTTCTGTTTCATTCATTCAATGACGGCGAAGTCGAATACGCACGGTCCCGCCGAAAACCAGATGAGCACAGGGTTTATCCTCGATGGTTTTCCGAGCATGGGTGCCTGGGCCACGTATGCGCTCGGTAGCGAGAATCAGAATCTACCGGCGTTCGTGGCGATTCCCGATCCACGCGGCGTTCCGCAAGTGGGGCCAAACCATTGGAGCGCCGGATTTCTTCCAGCGGTATTCCAAGGAACGGCTTTCAATGCCGAAAAAGGAATTCCCAACCTCGACACACCGAAGGAAATTTCTCCATTGGGTGAGAAGAACACACGCGACTTTTTGAAATTTCTCAACGACCGCCATCTTGCCCAGCATCCCGGCGATAGTGATTTGAGCGCGCGTATCGCCAGCTACGAACTTGCCGCGAAGATGCAACTCAGCGCCCCGGAAGTAGCCGACTTTAAAAAGGAAAGTTCGGCCACGTTGGAAATGTATGGAGTAAACGACAGCAATAAAGTGAAGGCGGGATTTGCTCGCAACTGTGTTCTCGCGCGACGCCTTATCGAACGTGGCGTGCGTTTTGTGCAACTCTTTAATGGGGCTTACGCAATGGGTGAGGGAGTAGGGAATTGGGATGGACACAAAACACTCAAGTCGCAATACGACGTGCATCGCGCGATCCTCGACCAACCCTGCGCCGCGTTAATCACTGACCTAAAACAACGCGGCTTGTTGGAAGACACCCTGGTCGTGTTCGTGACTGAATTTGGCCGCATGCCGACGTTTCAAAAAGGAGCGAGCGGTCGCGACCACAATCCGCACGGATTCACCGTCTGGCTCACCGGCGCTGGCGTCAAGCGAGGATTCAGCTACGGCGCGACCGACGATTTCGGCTACAAGGCAGTCCAGAACGTGACGACCATTTA
>JBKJOA010000247.1:0-3637 GCA_046593365.1 Limisphaerales bacterium | reverse complement strand
CAACTCAAAAACTACGGCGAATGGGGCCGCGTCGAACTCACGACGTTGACGAAAGAATTTTTCATGCCGCGCTTCCTCGAACGTGACGAAGCCATCCGCCGCGAACCTCGCGCGCCTTACGCCTGGGACGGCGTGGCCGAAGTCCGACCGTTCGGTGCGATGGAAAAAAATATTGTTGAAGGGGTTTACTGACGCCACAATTTTTCGATGCGCAACGACGGTTTGGAATAGAATTTTTTTTCCACGAAGGAGTTTCATTCCTCGGATGTTCGCCTGAATGCCGTGATCGATCATCCGGGCGAGGGCGTTTGTCTCAAATGGTTTTCCGGCGAGGGATTTGAAAATATTTTGGCGCGAGTCAATGTGAACCTTTCGGAAGACCCTCTGGCCATCTTCCAGCAGGTGGACTGGGCGTTGAAATTCAATGGCAAAGAGGAATTGTTTTACAGCCACGAAAATTCTTCTTCCATTCGCGCCCAACTCAATCTGTTGCGGAAGCGATTTCCGGTTCCAGAAAATGCGATCACCACCACGTTCGTTTCCGGTTCCCGCGACGAGAGTGACATCACCCAGATTCCCAATGACGAACTTCTTCCGCTCGATCCCTGGAAATGGATTGCGGCGCAAATCGGTCAGATCATCAAGTTCGCAGAAAAACGTCGGCTTGCGGCTACGACAAAAAATATTAAGCCGTCTCAAAAATCCGTCGCAAAAAAAATCCCGCTTTTGAAACCGGACAAGCGCCGCGAGCTGGAGCGGGTTGATCGTTATTTTGAGAATTACGAACGCGAGTTGACCGAACGCGCGCGCTCGCGATCCGCCGTTGCGCAAAACAAAATCAAAACTGAGGAACGTCTCGCCGCCGCGCGCGTCGAACACGAACGTCGCCGGAACGATCAGGTGCAACGCCATGAAATCCGAGTCATCCCGCATTTCGATGCGCTGCTCCTGCTCGCCGAACCCGCGTGGGCAACGAAAATTTCCATCGCAAACAAAGGTGAATCCCAAACGCATCCAGCTCGCTTCGTGCCGCGAGCGCGTCAGTGGATTTGTCCCGCGTGACCGTTCCGTCACGCCCTGGCGGAATTTTGGTCGCGACGAATTGATCAGGAACATCGCCTCGTTTTTCTCGTCACTGAACAAGGAATTTTGCTGGCACAGATGCGGTATCATTATTGAATTGAAACAGACTGAGTCACATCCTGATCGCTTTTTCAGCGTGATGAAGAATATTGTCGAGAGCGGTTATTAGAGATAAATTATTTCCAATGCAGGCTTTGATTAAAACTCCAACGTTGGCGGAAATGCTGGGCGCAAAGCCGCATCTTTCGCCATTATTGCTCAAAGCATCCCGACTCGGCTTGACGCCCGAAAATCTCACCGTGCTCGCTGCTCAACGCGGTTGTGTGCATTATTCAAATGGCAGCGAACCATCCATCCCGCTGGCGACAAAGGACCAATTCTCCGATGCAGAACTTGCGATCGCTCTGCTTTCCGCCGCTCTCCCTTACGACCCGCACAGTATTAGATGTGGAGCAGCGATGTTGAACGCCGAGGGCAGCGATCCGCGCCGTCTTGCCCGCTTTGCTGCGATGGAACGATGTGTTGCGCTCGTGCGCTACATTGCTGAATCAGGAAAAAAATTCGAGCCGGAGAATTTGTTCTGGACTCAACTGCTGGCCGCTTTGCCGCCTTCGTTGCCGCCAAAATCTGGCATCTTTCCCCATCCCACACGGTTCGTGGCGATGACTGGATTCACTCGCAAAGGCCCCGGTCTCATCATTGAGTGGCAACGTCCGCGGCCCCTGCGAAAACTTGCGGCATGATCTCGAATGCCGAACGCATCTTGCGCGAACTCGATGGTCATCTCGACCACGAAGTGACGCTGGTGCTCTACGGCCGCTCGGCTATCGCGCTCGGATTCGCCAATGCGCCGGAAGCGACGAAACGCTCCCTGGATGTTGATGCCATCATCCCAATGACAGCAGTCGAAGCTTTTCGCGCCGATTTGAAATTTTGGGACGCGCAAGAAGCCACCAATCATGCGCTGGAAAAAGAAGGCCTTTACATCACGCATTTGTTCGAGGCGAAAGAAGTTTTCTTGCGCCGCGACTGGGAAAAAACTTTGGTCCCAATCACTTCTTTGCCGTTGCGGTGGCTGCGCCTGTTTCGCCCAGCGACACTCGACTTGGTTCTCACCAAGATGATGCGTGGCGATGACGCGCAGGATATGCAGGACATCGCGTTTTTGATCGAACAGGAAAAGATCACGGCTTCTCAACTTGAAGCGGCTTTCGCCGACGTCGTGATTCCTGATTTGGTCGAATATCGGGATGCTTTCAAGACGGCAAAACCACGAGCGCTCGAAATCGCAAAACGATTCGATTCGTAAACAGTTAAGATTTTAAAAATTCCATGACTCAATTACCTCACATCCCAGTTCTCCGTCGCGGCAAAGCGTACGAAAGTCTCGACAAAACAAACGTCGTCAATCATCGCACGGGCGAAACAATTGCGCAGGTCAGCACCGTCAATGCGGGGATCATTCGCAAGGATTTGCAGCGGATTGGTGAATCGCGCGCGGCTTTGAAGAAATTTTCTGTCGCGCAATTGATCGAAATTTCTGCGAAGGCTGGCGAACAATTTCTCAATGGTGTTTTGCCGTTTGGCGACAAAGGCCACACGCAATCGCCGCAGGAATATGTCGAAACACTTTCGTCCACGAGCGGTTTGCCGCATGTCATGGTGCGCCGCAACATGGAAAAAATTCATCACGCGCTGACGAAGATGAAAACCGTTTTGAACGGTTTGACGCGCGGCCTTAATCTCTCAATTCTCGACAGCGGCTTCGGCGAACAGTTCGGTACGAAGCTCAGTTTTTTTCCAACGACACAGGCGCTCGGCCTTGTCATGCCGAGCAATTCGCCAGCAGTAAATTCACTTTGGCTTCCAGCGATAGCGCTGAAAATTCCCGTCATTATCAAACCCGGAAAAGAAGAACCGTGGACGCCGTATCGTTTGATTCAGGCGTTCATCGCGGCGGGTTGTCCAGCGGAAGCATTTGGTTTTTATCCAACCGATCACGAAGGTGCGGCGGAGATTTTGAAAAGTTGCGGACGCGCTTTAATTTTCGGCGACAAAAACACGACGGCGCAATACGCGAACAATCCGGCGATTCAGGTTCACGGCCCTGGCTGGAGCAAAATTCTCATCGGCGACGATGAAATTGAAAACTGGCGCGATTACATCGACGTGATGGTTTCTTCCATCGCCGACAATGGCGGACGCAGTTGTATCAACGCTTCGGCGATTGTGGTTCCGAAATACGCGGCGGAAATCGCGGATGCACTTGCGCAAAAGCTGGGGCCAATTCAGCCGACGAAAGCGGATGATGAAAACGCGAAACTCTCCGGCTTCGCGAATTTGAAGATGGCGGATTTCATCGACGCGCAAATTGAAGATGGATTGAAAACTTCCGGCGCGGCGGATGTGACGGCGAAATATCGAAATCCCCTCACCCCTACCCTCTCCCCATCCGATGGGGCGAGGGAGAAAAATTTAAATACCACGCGCAAGGTGGAATTTGAGGGCGGGGTTCACCTGCGGCCAACCATTGTGTTGTGCGATTCATTTACGC
>JBKJOA010000205.1:0-15371 GCA_046593365.1 Limisphaerales bacterium | reverse complement strand
TTGGCCTTTGGCGGTTCTATCAACAATGGTGGCTTCGCCCTTACCATCGCCGGTGCTGCAAATACCTCGATTGCTGGAATCGTGAGTGGATCAGGTGCGTTGAATAAAAGCGGGAACGGGGCATTAACGATTACAGGAGCTAACATTTACTCAGGCGGAACCACCATTAGTGCGGGTCGAGTATTAGTTAACAACACCACCGGAAGCGGTACCGGAACGGGTGCTGTTACCGTAAACGGGGGCACTTTTGGCGGAAAAGGGAGTATTACTGGTGGCCTCACGTTGAATTCTGGAAGTCGGATTTCTGCCGGCGATAGCGCAGGAGCAAGCAGAGTCGGAACGTTTACTTCCGGGAACCAAACATGGAACGGTGGAGCGGCTATGGATTGGGAGATCAAGGATGCAACGTCTGTTGCTGGAACCGGTTGGGATTTTCTGAGCATTAACGGCACACTTGCTATCAATGCAACGTCCGGAAACAAATTCACCATCGATATTTCCTCCCTGACTTTGGCTAACGTGGCGGGGAACGCTGCCAATTTTAATAACTCCACCGGTTACACTTGGACCATTGCCACAACGTCTGGAGGAATAACTGGTTTTGATGCAAATGCCTTCGATTTAATTACTTCTGGTTTCAGCAATCCGTTGAACGGCTCCTCCCAATTTTTTATCTCGCTGGTAGATGGCGGCAATGGTTTGGCAATCACCTATGTTCCTGAGCCGTCAACCATCACGCTTGGATTAATTGGTGCTGGCGTAATTGTCGGACGTTTCTTCCGCCGTCGCAACAAAAAATAGCCGACTGTTTTCTGCTCGGTTTTTCTTTAGGATTACGTTTTGCTTTGTTCGGTTTGTCACTGCCTTCTTTGCAAATCAGTTCATAAATCTCACTCTTTCAACAAAGTTGACGGTTTCACTTCCCATCTCCAAAGTTGATCTCGCATGGCGCACATTCATGAAAAGATTGATTTTACGGTGGCGATTTTCGTGGTTCACGAAGAGAAAATTTTAATCATTCACCACCGAAAATTGAACAAATGGTTGCCGCTCGGTGGGCATATCGAGTTGGACGAAGATCCGGAAATCGCTGCCTTGCGCGAAACGAAAGAGGAGAGCGGGCTTGAGGTCCAGTTGGTGGGTGAACGTCCGCCGACCACCGAGACCGGGACTCGCGCACTGATTGCCCCGCGCTTTCTCGATATCCACCGTATCAGCGAAACTCACGAGCATATCGGGATGATTTACTGGGCTCGCCCAAAATCGGCCGACGTTCGATGTGCCCAAGAGGAGCATCATGCCATTCGCTGGTGTTCCAGGAGCGAATTGCTGAATCTTGATCCTCCCATGTCCAACGCCGTGCAATGGTATTGTTGCAAAGCGATTGAAGAAATTACCAGCCTGCCGGTTTCTCAGTAGTAATCCCAACGAAACGGGCATGCCCATGTCTTTTCGCCAGCTCAAATTTGCCGTTTTTACGTTGGAAGGATTGAACGCCTTCGCCACGGGACTCTACTTCAATTGGCTCTTCTTTTTCACAGAGCGCCAACTCCATTTCGGTGTTTCTGAAAATCTTAGTTTGGTTGCTCTGCACGGTTTGATCTATACCGGCTCAGCCTGGCTAGGTGGTTGGGTCGCGCATCGGCTTGGGAGTTTTCCAGCACTGAAAATTGGTTTCAGCATCATGGCTTTGGCGCTCGGTGCGGGCGCTTTTTTGCATCTCACCGCCGCTCAAGTCGCCGTCATGCTTGCATGGACATTTGGTGTTTGTTTTTCCTGGCCAACATTGCAATCTCTCATCAGCGAGGGAGAACCGAAATCACGAATGCCGCGCATGGCAGGCATTTACAACATCATTTGGGCGGGCGTCAGCGCGATTTCCTATTTTATCGGCGGGGTATTGTTTGAAAAACTTGGCGTTGCCTCAATGTTTTGGATTCCCGTTCTAATCCACATTTTGCAGTTAGGAATGGTTTTCTGGCTGGCGCAAAAAGTATCCCATGTGGAAGTGCCGATGGCGAAAGAAGGCACCCGCGATGCACCCCAAATGTCCTCTGAACTTTTGATAAAAGAAGACGCGCTCGCCCGAAAAATATTTCTCCGTTTCGCTCTGCTTACAAATCCATTTGCCTACGTTGCTATCAACACTGCCATTCCGATGATTCCCGAAGTCGCAGCGCGGTTTAAACTGTCGCCGATCTGGGCCGGGGTTTTCTGTTCTCTCTGGCTGTTCATGCGAATGGCTGCGTTTATTTTGTTTTGGCTCTGGCCGGGATGGCATTACCGCTTCGGCTTTTTATTGAGCGCAAAAATTCTGCTCGTCATCAGTTTCCTCGGCCTTTTATTGGCTCCACAGCTTTGGATTATGCTCATGGCGCAAGTTGTTTTCGGCCTCTCTGTCGGGCTGATTTATTATTCGTCACTTTATTATTCGATGAACGGGGGAACGGCGAAAAGCGAGCACGGCGGTTTGCATGAAGCGATGATTGGACTGGGCACTTTCGTTGGCGCGACCGTCGGCGTAAGTGCAAAATATTTCTTTCCTGCCGTCGCGGGAATCAGCATTTGGGCTGTCGCCTGCCTTTTATTGATTGGTCTCGGTGCATTGATTTGGTTGCGCTACCGAAAAGAAACCGGTTAAAACTCCCTTCAGTTCAAATTCAAAACTATGTCATCACTTGCTGGAAAAATTGGAATTGTCTTTGGTGTCGCCAACAAACGATCGATCGCGTGGGCCATCGCTCAAGCCTGGCACAAAGCCGGCGCAAAGCTCGCGTTCACTTATCAGGGTGAACGACTGAAAGAAAATGTCGAGGAGCTCGCTGGAACTTTTGGCGCCGAGACGTTGCTCATGCCATGCGATGTCACCAAGGATGAGGACATCGCAAAAGTTTTCAGCGAAGTGGCCCAAAAATTTGGCAAATTGCATTTACTCCTTCACTCAGTCGCTTTTGCGCCCAAAGAGGCGCTGGAAGGCAATTTTGTGAATACCAGCCGCGAAGCGTTTCGGATCTCGCATGATGTAAGCTCGTATTCGTTGATTGCGCTCTCCCGAGCCGCCGAGCCGCTGATGACTGAAGGGGGCAGCATCGTGGCCATGTCCTATTACGGCGCCGAAAAAGTGGTTCCTCATTACAACGTCATGGGGGTGGCAAAGGCGTCGCTGGAATGCAGCACGCGATATTTGGCCTATGATCTGGGACCAAAGAAAATTCGCGTGAACTGCATCAGTGCAGGGCCTGTTAATACGCTCGCCGCGCGCGGCATTTCCGGTTTCACAGAAATGCTGAAACATTATGAAGCGCACTCCCCCCTCAAACGAAATGTGCTTCCGGAAGAACTCGGAGCGACCGGGACATTTCTGGCCAGCGACGGTGCCGCAGCCATTACTGGCCAGGTGCTCTACGTCGATTGCGGGTACCAGATTATGGGAATGTGATGCGCGGTTGACCGTATTTTACTGAATGCACCACAAAAGATTGATCAAAAGTGGCATCCGACGGAAAAAGAAATGGTTGGGACGAAAAGCCTGTATTTTCCGTTCACAGAAGGATTCTTAGCCTCATCCACTTTGTGAAAACCGCCGCCTATGATTTGTCCAGCCAAAGCCCAGTTCCAGCGTTGACCGTGATGGCCAATACCCAAACTCCCCACATGAAGGTCAGTATCTGGAACCAATGGAGTGTAGTCTGTGTCTGAGGTTGACGCCTCGCTGAAGAAGTAGCCCATACTCAGAAAGTAACCCTTGCCAAGTTGGCGGGTTATTCCGAACTCATAAAAAAAACTCGAGTGCCAGTTCAAAGGGAGAGTGGCGATCCCGTCGATTACAGCATTGTCCACTTTGTCCCAATCGCTCCAATCAACATTCACTTCCATATTCCAATTGGTCGTGGGGCGGAACGAGACGCCAGCTACTGCAATTTGAGGAAAATCCAGATGGGTTTTAGTCCGAGACGCCTTTGGAAGAAATGGCGCTGCCGGAGCAAATGATCCTTTGCCATCGTAGTCGAGGGCGGTGGCGCTGGAATACTTGGCGCCAAACGACCATTGAGGATGAGGTTGCCACAAAATACCGGAATCAAAGCCATAAGCCCAGTCGTCGCCCTCAAAACGGAATTGGTATGGAGATACAGCCACGCCTTGGCGCAGCTTGGCTTTCGAGTAGTTAAAGGTTGGGCCAGCTGCGATTGATACTGTGGGATGCGGTTGCCATGCGACTACTGGATTGATCGTGATGTAAGTGAGTTTCACCTCTACACCGGCGCTGCGAAAAGGCGCAGCATCCGGCCATTTTAATCCAAGACCAAACGGAGAATAAACGCCCAGGCCAAATGAGAAAGGTTGATTGGTCGGTGAATAGACGTAATGCATTTGCGGAATTGGAATTATTTCCGAATCGTTTTCAGTGCGTTGACCTGAAGGCGACTCGTAGTCCGCCTGGATGTTAAGATAAAAAAGCGAACCAACCTGCGCGTTGTGCCCCTCAAGCTGACTGATGCCCGCCGGGTTGTAGTAGATTGCGGAAGGGTTGTCTGCCGTTGCGACGAAGGCATTTCCACGGGCGATGGCCGCGGCGTCCTGGTTCGGCGTACGCGAACCTAACCCAAACACCTTCAAAGGAATCAGAGCGAGAACTGCAACCGTGAGCAATGCACTCATACAGTCTGGGCGTAAGCCGCCCCTGCGAGTCAGTGGCGACTTGGCTATATGCAAAACCGAGTATTGTGTTCTCATAAGTCATTTTCAAACAGTGTTCACACTGCTTCGTGGCACGAAATAGCGGAAACTTCGTCCACACCTAAGCAATTGGAATGCCCGAGCGCAATAGACAGCTTTAGAAATCGACTCACCGCAGATTCATTTGAATCTATTTTTGCTGCCGGCTGGCTAAGTTTAGCCAAATGTTCGACTTGGGGAGGCGGGGTGGTTTAAGGCTTGGATTTAACCGTTTCGTGTACCAAGATTGGGCATGAGTTTTGCGAAGAATGGATATACCAATCTGGTATCTACCCCTCTAGCACCAGTTTTTAATGACGCCGCGAACCTGGTTAAGTTTTTATCCGATCAAGGTTCTGAAGTCCGCGCAACTGTCCTGCGGCTCACACCACAATCGGTAAGTTTTGAGCTTTGCACTCCAGACAATATTCTTCGGCTTTCTGAAGTCTTGAACGAATTTAAAATTTTCGCAGGAGAACGTCCGATTTACAATGGCAAAGCCATAGTCACCAATATGGTAAATGCGGGCACAGTGATGATATGTGAGACAACATTGGAAAAATCGTTGTTGGACTTTAATTTATTTGAATTAGACAACCCGGAAAAAGTTTTGCCGCCCGCTTTTAAGGACTTCATATGTCGTTGGCAAAAATTCTACAAGATTTTGCCGGAATACAAACTTGTCATTGCGGACATTCAGAGCTTACTTCACGAACTACGGCTATGGCTCGACCAACTCGAATTAGGCATAATCGGACTTCCTGCCGATGAGCGCCAAACGATAGAGAGGACGCTATTGCAGGAATTGCCGTCCACGCCCATCCTCCAAGCATTGTTTGAACGCTTTGAAAGTGTTTCCAGATCCATCCCAGAGGAACTCCTTCCTGCGCACCGCGCTTTTGGCCAACGACAGCTTCACCCACTGTTGCTTTGCGCACCCTTCGTCCATCGCACTTACTCAAAGCCCCTCGGCTTTGCCGGAGATTATGAAATGATGAACATCATTGTGCGAAACGGCTTGGAAGGCAAAACGCTTTACGCCAAACTCATTAATGCTTATCTGCTCGGCCAAGTCGCCCCCCAAGCGGTGAGAAATCGCGTCGGCTTCTTACAAGACAAAATCGTTGATGAAACAAGCCGGGTTGTCAGATTGGGACGAACGGCCAACGTTTATTGCATTGCTTGTGGCCCAGCCTGGGAAGTGCAAAAATTCCTGAAGGACTCTTCGCTGGCGGACCACGCGCACTTTCGCTTGCTGGATTTCAATGACGAAACGCTGCAACATACCAGTGCCGTAATCAATGGAATCCAAAGGAAATACAATCGGAAAACATCCGTCAAATTCGTCAAAGACTCTGTTCAAAGTCTTTTGAAAGGGGCTGTTAAAGCTGCTCTGAATGAACCGAGGTACGACCTTATTTATTGTTCCGGGCTTTACGATTACTTAAGTGATCGGGTCATTAAAATGCTAAATACCTATCTGTATGACCGCTTGCAACCAGGCGGCTTGTTGGTCGTTGGCAATTTTGCTCCCAACACCCCCGTTCGAAACTTTATGGAACATTTCTCCGAATGGTTCTTAATTTATCGTGACGGCAAACAACTGGCCGCTTTGGCTCCAGAGCAGGCGTCCCCGACGGACTGCAACGTCGTCAGCGAGCTAACCGGCGCAAACATTTTTTTAGAAGTTCGCAAACCGGAATGAACGACCCCGAATTCCAGCGAGCCTACGATGAGCAGAACAAGCGGGATTACATAACCAACGCTACGATTGCGACGGTTATTCAGATCCCTCTTAACTTCTTCTGCTCCATCATGGACTTTTTTGTCTATCACGACAAATGGTTGCTCTTCTTAAAACTTAGAACGTGCAGTGTCCTTCTAGTCGCGCTTGCCTGGCTCTGGTACAAAATCCGATCTGGGAACTCCCAACGTCGGTTTGGGGTGTTTTGGATAATGAGCCCTTTGATAATGATCCAGTGGATGATCTATGCTGCTGACGATGCCTATTCTCCCTACTATGCCGGTCTAAACATTATATTGTTGGGAATGGGACTCCTTACTCCTTGGGCATACCTACAGAACCTGCTTGTTTCCGTTTTTGTGTTGGTGATGTATGTCGTCGTTTCTTTCGCGATGAAAACGCCGCAGCCGATAAGTTCCACCATTAATAACACTACTTTTTTGGTAATCACAGCTGTCATCGTTGTCTTCGGGAGCCTCGCGAGCGCTCGCCAACGCTTCCGCGAATTTGGGCTTCGCTGGGAACTGGACAAAAATCGCCGGATCATTGAAGAGAGTAATCGAAAGCTGGTCGAGCTGGGGCAGGTCAAGGATCGCTTTTTTGCCAACATCAGTCACGAATTGCGCACGCCCTTGACTCTTTTGCTTTCGCCCCTCGAAACCATGATTCATCAACGCGGCGCGAGTTTCGACAGCGAAACCAAAAGCTTGTTTGGAATCATGCACGCCAACGGCATGAGGTTGCTCAAGTTGATTAATGACCTGCTCGACCTGGTGCGATTGGAATCCGGCCGCATGGAAGTCAAACGTGAACCAATGGAAATGCTGACGTTCATTCGCGGCATTGCCAGCGCGGCGCAACAAATGGCCGAGAACAAAGGGATCAAACTTGAAATTTCGGTTGAGCCAAACTTCGGACCAGTGCTGGCGGACCGCGACAAGCTGGAAAAAGTGGTTTTAAATCTATGTTTCAACGCGCTGAAATTTACCCCTAAGGGCGGTCGTGTTGAACTTCGCGTCGCAAAAAAGGAGAACGATTTTATCCTCACCGTTACTGACACTGGAATTGGAATTGCACAGAAGGATTTACCCTTTGTTTTCGACCGGTTTTGGCAAGCGGACGGTTCTTCCAAGCGAAAATTTCAAGGTGTAGGTATCGGTTTATCCCTTGTCAAAGAGTTGACAGAAATTCATGGTGGCAAAGTTTCTGTAGAAAGCGAGGAAGGCAACGGGACCACATTTACGGTGCGAATTCCGTATTTGCCAGCGGACAGTTCGCCGCAAACTGAACCTTTGCAGATCGAGACTGCCCCTATGCCAGTTTCCTCAGCCGCCCCAAAGGAGCTTCCCAGTTCACAGTCTGAAGAATGGCTGACAAATTTGTATCGGCGAGCGGAATTTTTTTCGGTTGGGTCAGTCCAAGACGTTGCACCAGCAGAGATTTCCCGCAACGGCGGCAACCCCAAGCTTCTCATCGCCGATGATGAGCCGGACATGTTGCGGTTCTTAAAATCGCAACTGAAAAACAAATTTCAAATTATCGAAACGGCGGATGGACAACAGGCTTTCGACAAAGCTTTGGAGAATATTCCCGACCTGATTCTGGTGGATATGAACATGCCGGAAAAAGATGGCTTGCAGGTTTGCCGCGAGTTGCGCGAACAGAGCACAACTCGCAATATTCCAATCATCATGTTAACTGCGCGTGGCGATGAGCAGACGAAACTTTCTGCGCTTTCTGCTGGAGCAAATGATTTTTTAACGAAGCCTTTTTCCACGACTGAACTTCATATGCGTATCAAAAATCTTCTGGACGCGCACGATTATCAGGAAAAACTAGAGCAAAAAAATAAATTGCTCGAACAGACGATCGAACAATTGAAGCAGACAGAAATGAAGTTGGTGCAGACAGAAAAAATGGCATCGCTTGGGCGTATGAGCGCGGGAATCATTCACGAAATTAACAACCCCCTGAATTATGCTTCCACCGGTCTCTACACCCTGCGCAACAAAGGCAAACAACTCAGTCCGGAACAGGCGGCGCAGTTTGCCGAAGTGCTCGGCGACGTGGAGGAAGGAATCAACCGGGTCAAAAATATCGTCCTTGATCTGAGAAAGTTTACTCATCCGGATACGGGCCATGTGGACACTTTCGAAGTGGCACCGATCGTTAATTCAGCTATGCGATTCTTGAGTAGCGAATGGAGCGAAAAAGTTAAAATTGAGATAAGCCTTCCGGAGCATTTGACTGTTTACGCGAATCAAAATCGATTGCTCCAGGTTTTGATCAACCTCTTGCAGAATGCGTTTGATGCCTTGAAAGAAAAGAGTTTCGCGGAAGGTCTTCAGCCAATGATTTTCATCACAGGAAAAATGGACGCGGATAAAACTTTTCTTATTTTGCGGGACAATGGCGGCGGAATTCCCCAAGCAAATTTGATCAAAATTTTTGATCCATTTTTCACGACAAAAGATGTGGGTGAAGGAATGGGACTGGGGCTAAGCATTTGCTATCAAATTGTCCGTGAATATGGCGGCGATATCCGCGTCTTGAGCGAACCTGGAAAATTCGCTGAATTTACTTTGGAATTTCCCACGAAACGCTAGGGTCATGGACGAAAAGAAGAACCACATGACAATGCAGAATCCGATCGACTATAAAAAATTCGCAATTCTCTACGTGGACGACGAAGAGATGTCGTTGAAATACTTTGCACGCGCTTTTGAAGACCAATTTCGCATTCTTACCGCTTCCAACGCCAAGGATGGACTCAAGTTGTTGGAGGAGCACAAAGATGACATCGGGCTTTTGATGACTGACCAGCGAATGCCGGGTGAAAAGGGGGTTTGGTTGCTTGAAAAAGCCCGTCAGCTCCAGCCCCGCATGATTCGCATTTTGGCCACCGCCTACGCGGATATGGATGCCGCAATTGCAGCGGTGAACAGCGGCGCGATTTATAAGTACGTGACCAAACCCTGGGATCCGCCGCACTTGGAACAAACCTTGAAACGCGGGTTGGAATTTTTCGTCGTGAAACAAGAGCGCGACCGGTTGTTAAAAGAAAAAGTGTCGGTCTTGCGTAATATGATGATCGCCGAACACATTGTGCGATTAGGTTTGTTGGCGGCCGGGATGAGTCATCACATTCGCAATTCGCTCGTCGCCGTGAAAACGTTTCTCGATCTTGCCCCTACGAAAATGCAGGAGGAAAAAAGTGAAGAAACCGTGCGGAATCCTGAGTTCTGGAAGGAGTATCATCAAAATGTCCAGAAGCAGATCGAGAAAATCAACAACATGCTCAAAGACCTTTGGGCCGCTTCAGAAAAGCCTTCCTTCGAATTTAATGACTCTGTTCGTCTGCATGAAGTGCTTGCCACCGTGATCAAACAATTGGAATCAAGTTTTGCCGCAAAAGATATTCGTGTCCAAAATAACATTCCTGATTCACTTCCGCCTTTGATCGTGGACGGAACCAAGTTCCATCGTTTATTTGAACTGTTGCTCAAGGATGAAATCGTCAGTTTGCCTGCTGGGAGCACAGTTCAACTTTCGGCTTCCCAGCGTAACGGCGATATCCATGTGGAAGTCAGTGACGATGGTCCAGGAATCTCGAAGGAATCGTTGCAACTGGTATTTGATCCATTTGTCCTGAGAACGGATACTCCAATGGAATACGGTATAAATCTCATGGCCTGTTTCTTTATCGTTCATCATCACGGTGGCAGCATCACCGCTCATAGCGAAGGAAAAGGAACCACGTTTGACCTGCGCTTGCCGGTAAATCCCAATCAGCCTCCAGGTTCTCAGGAAGAGGAACAGTTCCTGCAAAAAGTCGTTTTCAACAATGAGCTTTGGGAAAAACTCACCACATTGGAGTGACTTCAAGCAAATTGCCTTGGATGGCAAACGTTACTGTGAAAGACATTGCAGTTAGGGCAAAAATGTACATGATACTAATAGATTCCTCGAAAGAGGAAATTTTGATGTACCGTTCCGTTTCAAACGCGCCTAAATGAAAACACTGCTGGTTTTGGCACAACATCCTGAACTTGCGGAATCTATTGTTGAGGCGCTGAAGCCAGAGCACTACAAAGTTCTTCATCGCCTCAACCTCGAAGACTCCGAGCCTTTGCTCATCCATGGGCTAATTCATGCCTGCATCATTGATGTCGATCTGACTGATGTGCAAGGCATTTGGATTATTGAAAAATTGCGACGAAATTTGCCCAATTGCCCGATCTTGCTGTTTGCCGGGTCAAAAAATTGGGAGTGGGAAGAAGAAGCTTATTTGCACGGTGTTGCGCACATTTTGACCAAACCCGTCCGCCCGCGGCTGCTCAACACCCTTCTGGAACGGCTTTGGACACCCGCAACGTTGCGAGTCGAGCCGAAGCCCGCCATGGCCAAGCCTGTTGGCGATTTTAACAAACCTATTTCTGAAACCGGGCAAAAAGCCTTTCAAGCTCTTGAAGTGCTCCGAGATTTTTCTGCGATTTTGACGCACTCATTGTGTGCGGAGGCGATGCTAAAACAGTTTCTTCTATTCTTGCGTGAACTGATTGGAGTGAATCGTGCCGCCATTTTTCTTCGGCAACCGGCTACCTCCTTTGGTAATAAAACTCTTCCCCAAAGCCGCCGGCTCCGCTCCGCCTGCGCGATTGGACTTTCCTCCGGCCTCTTGGAACATTTTGAACTCAGTTTCGAATCCGGAATCGGCGCGTATCTGGCCCGGCATGGCAAAGTGTTGCGGAGATCGAGTGCCGAAGCGCAAGACGACCCGGAAATTCAAAAAGAATTCGAACTGCTCGGGGCCGAAGTGGCAATACCGGTCATGGATAGAGAAATTTTGGTCGGCATAGCGGCTTTCGATGGGAGAATCACTGGCGAATCTCTCAGCAATGGTGAAATGGAGTTGATTTTCCATTTGCTTGAGGAACTTGGTCTGGCGGTGAAAAATATTTCCTTGCACGACCAGCTCGCGGCAAACCACGAAATGTTGGCGGACATTTTACGTCAACTCAGCAGTGCCTGCATCGTCGTGAATCGGGATCTTTCGATTCTGCACGTCAACAAAATGGCGCGCAAATATTTTTCTCCTGCCGGAAGACGGAATGCGGATATTGAATTCAGCGACCTGCCGCAAATCCTCGGCAGCAAAGTTTATCAGGTTCTTAAAACTGGCACCGCCATCGCAACATTCCGCTACAGCCCGGCCGAGTCACCGGAAACCAGTTATCACGCGACGATTGTTCCCTTTCAACGCGATGATTCCTCGCTGCCTAACTCCGCCTTGTTGATGGTGGAGGATCACACGCAAAGCGAGCAATTGCAGCATTTGGAAATCGAGGCGGCTAATTTACGTCTTGTGAAAACAATGGCGGACCGCCTCGCGCACGAAATCGGCAACGCCATGGTTCCGATCTCGACACACCAACAACTTTTGGCGGACAAATATAAAGACCCGGAGTTTCGCGCTTCCCTGGATGTTGCTTTAGCGGACGGCGTGAAGCGTGTCGGTCGGTTGGTCAATCAGATGCGTTTTCTGGCGAGAGATGGTGTTTCACATCAGGAAGCATTTCCGCTCGCGCCGTTGATTGAGGAAGCATTCCAGGAAGCCAAAAAGCATCAGCCGGGAAAATCGTCTCAGTTGAAATATGACAAAGGCAAGGAGTCCTTCATTGTCGAAGGAGATCGCTTGGCTCTGAAACACGCCTTGTCAGAAGTCATGTTAAACGCACTTCAGGCGAATCCCGCTGACGCGCAAATTGGGGTGCGGACAAAAGCTTCAGACGACACCAAGGGATTAAGCCAGGAAGCAGTCAACGGCACATCGCAAGGTCATCCTGGTGTCTCGATCGAAGTTGAGGATAATGGCGCTGGGTTCAATCCTGAAACCGCGCAAAAAGTTCCTGAGCCGTTTTTCACGACCCGAAATGTTGGTTTGGGTTTAGGGCTGACCGTTACGCAAAAAATCATTGAAACACACCACGGAAAACTGGAAATTGTAAACCCATCTTTGAATCATTCCGGCCTGGTGCGAATTGTTTTGCCGGTGGAGATCAAGGGCAAAGCAAAATCGTAATTCGCGAACTGATTCGCCTTGTGAGCGAAAATTATTTCTGTAAGATGCGGAGCATCGCTGTATTCACTGCGAAAAATGCGCGCCAAACTCCATAAACTCCAGATTGCCTTTGGATTTGCTAGCGAACCTTGGAAATCTAAACTTACCTTGTTCTTATGCTAACTCAGTTCATGGATAAATTGGATTCCAATCATGAGCGTCGCAAATACACGTTGCTCATTGTTGATGACGAGGAAGGACCGAGGGAATCGCTCAAGGTCGTTTTTAAAGACGAATATTCAATTCTTCTCGCGGACACTGGGGTGAAAGCCATCGAGTTGGCCAAGCAAAACCGCGTTGATGCCGTGATCTCTGACATTCGCATGGGTGGCATGTCAGGAATTGAACTGCTCGGAAAATTGAAAGACATCGATCCCGGCATCCAAGTCATCATGCTCACCGCCTATGCAACCAGCGAAACGACGCGCGAGGCTTTACGTTACGACGCGTGCGATTATCTCGATAAGCCATTCGACATCGGAACGATCCGCGCGGCCGTGAAGAAAGCGATCGCCCGACGCACGTTCTTTGACGAGATGCGCCTCAGCAATGTTAAGTTGTTAGAATTACAAACAGAATTGCAAAGCTACAGCTTGCAGGAGAAACTTTCCAAATCGCGCGGAGAAATTTATGCCAGCATCATTCACGACATCAACGGGCCGCTGACGATCATTTCCGGGTTCATTCAGCTTATCAATGCGCGGATTGCTGACGTGAATCGCGTCGAAGGCGAAGACTTGGAAATGGTAAAAGACCGTCTCAAGAGGATGACTCGTCAGGTGACGAACTGCATCGAAATTTCCCAACGCTACTTGAGTTTCATGCGTCAGCGCTCGCCCGAATTTTGCGAGGTTGGTGTGAATCAGGTTTTGACCGACCTCGAAGAGTTGTTGCGCGCCCAGCCGAGTTCCCATGGACACGAACTGATCGTCAGAACATTGCCAAAGGATGTTACGTTGCAGATCAACGGAACCGATTTGATTCAGATTCTGCTTAATCTGGCCATCAACGGATTACAATGCTCCGACGAGCCGCATTCCGTCAGGGTCACCGGCCAGATTTTTTCTGACGATTCCGTCATTTCCAAAATGGATGTTACTTCCACCGATGCTGTAATCAACCGGGACGAATTCAAGGCTGGGGGACCGATTCTAATGTTGTCGGTGCAAGACACCGGACCGGGGATTGAGCCGGAAATAATTTCAAAGATTTTCGAACCTTATTTCTCCACCAAGCCGCCAGGCAAGGGGACGGGGCTTGGTTTGTCCATCGTCCAGCGCTTGCTCAAAGAAGCGAATGGCCTTTTGCATTTGCATTCGGTAGTGGGCGAGGGCACCACCTTCAACCTTTACTTCCCGGCCCGGACCGTCCACGAACAATAGTTTTCCAGATTAAGTTTTGCCGCAAGGTCTGAGCAAAACGCCACCCAACAGCGCTCAACGCCCGCCACCGTTCATAATTCGCCTGACTTATTCTCACGGCCACGCTGCTGTTGTTTGCCGGAAGTGAAATTGGGGACCTAGTGACCCACGCGCGGTGCCAATTTTAGTGGAAGAAATTCGGAATGAACTCAGCCTTCGGCTCCCGGTTCAGAGCTGAATTTTTCTGGGACGAAATTCTTAAACATCGACAATCCTTCGCGAACGACCCGCATACTGTCTTTGTCCACGATTTGGTAATAACGATTGCGTTCCATCAGGACATTTTCAAGGGCTTCGTCAACCGTCTCAAACGTGTCGAGGAAATCTTTAATTCCTCCAAACGAGCGGCCAACGTAATATGTAAAAACCAAATACTTCTTCATAAAATGTCGCTGATAATTTCGGCGTCCTCTGACGCTTCTTGGTTCAGCAACCGTTATGCCGTTAAGTATTCCCTCGAAATTCACGAAAAAATCTCGGTTCGTTGTCTTGCTTGTGGACAATTGTCCTTACACACAAGCAACGTTCCCAGCTGCCGATACGGCACAGGCGCGCTGGTTCATTCACGAATACATGCATATCGACCACGAGACTGTAATCGGAGAAAAGCGGGTGATGGTGTTTATTATGAAAGTTGATTTGAATTTCCGGAAGTCGACTTGTCGCGCTCCGTTTCTTGCGCGAGCGCCAGGCTATTCTCGCAGTGTTTAGCTTCCGAACCCCAATCTATCCCGGTTGGAAAATTAAGTAAGTTTGCAATTTCCTCATCTCGCGCTCAGTCTGTTTTCAGATTTTCGAATGTACGAGCATCGAACAAAAAAGCTTCTTAGTCGGGAGGCATTTGCCAAGCGGGTTACTCTTCATGTAAAACTCGCGCTGGCAGTCATCAGTGTCGTGTTGGGAATGGGAGTGGCGGGTTATCATTATCTGGCGGACATCGGATGGATTGATGCGTTGCTGAATGCATCCATGATTCTCGGCGGAATGGGACCGGTAACCTCACTTGAAAAGGACGGCGCAAAAATCTTCGCTTCGTTCTACGCTTTATTTTGCGGGCTGGTGTTCGTCGGCATTGCTTCTCTATTGATCGCCCCGTTTGCTCATCGCTTGCTGCACAGTCTTCATATTGATGAAGAATAACCCTGTCCCCTCTATTCTGTGTCCTGGAAGGAGGGAGAGAGAAAAAAAAGCCCTCCGGGATTTAGATGTATGATCTTTCTTCAAAAACGCGGTGAGGGCTTTTGAGGGTTTAGTTGGTTTGTTTTTAGTTGAACTGTTTTTCAAAGTCCACAGGTGATTTGTAGCCCAGGGCGCTGTGGAGCCGCTTTGGGTTATAGAATGTTTCGATGTAATCAAAGATCATGAGCCG
>JBKJOA010000168.1:0-5857 GCA_046593365.1 Limisphaerales bacterium | reverse complement strand
AAGGCACTGGTTCATTAAGGCGTAGTCTGGCATGGCAATTCCTTTGTTTCTAATCCGCAAAAATTTTTGTTAGAGGGTTGCTCGCCCTCACCCTAGCCCTCTCCCCCGAGGAGAGGGGACAGGTATCAACGTCTTTCGGTGGTTCGGAAATGTTTCGTGTTATTTCCGGCTCTCTGTTCTTCAAGAAAAAAACCACAGGAAAACCGAGCGAATTCACCTCGTCAAAACGCGGCGAATGTTTCTCCCTCTCTTGGGGGGAGAGGGCCGGGGTGAGGGAGAGCGCTCATCTGAATTCTTCCAAAATTTCCAGTGGCGATGGTCATCTCTCCGACTTCTTTGGCTTTGCCTTCGTAAAGGCATTGATTCATTAAAGCGTAGTCAGGCATAAATAAATTTGAATTAGTTTAATCTGTTTCGGCGGCGAGATTTGCCCCCAGCCCGTTTGATCAATTGTAAAAGCAACTATTTTGCAACCTCCTTCTTAGAACTTCCGATGCCTTCTTTAGCGCCGACAAGAAAGGACTGTTCGCAGAGCTTTTTTCCTTCATACCACACCTCAAAAGTCCACGGCCCGGGCACAAGGTCTGCCTTTTCATCCAAGGAGTAAGAGGTATATGTTTTGCCAATCCATGAGGTGAGTTGATAAGTCTCAAGAGTCTCAACTTTTCCTGTAGAGGAGTTTTTGATTGGGGGATGTTTGCCAACCATTGTCAGAGTAATTGGAGCGTTAATTGGCGTGCCTAGAATTTCGTATCTAAATCCGAATCGAACACCGATACGTGCGGGAACATTCGTTGTGCTTTTCAATAGCTGGAATTCATCAATTCCCTGAAGCTTAATTCCTGCGGTATTAGTTTCGTCAGTTAAAACTTGCGCTTGATATATTCCAACTTCAATTACTTTTGCTCCTGTGACTTTGGCAGGCTCTTGACCAAAAACAGAATACGACAATGCACCGATGATGAATAGGTTAGATGCAAATTTCATACTACGATTAACCAATCAAACGTTTGAGTGCGTCATTTTTGGATTAAGCTGAAACACGGCTTTTGTTAAATTCCGCCAACGCATCGAGCATCGCTTGAATATTTTTTCCCGGCATTCCAGGACTCGTGCCGCCGCCGACCGATAAAATCATTCCTCGGTCGCCGCCTTTTTCCAAAACGTCGAGCGTCGCTTCGCGAACTTCTTCGGGCGTGCCGCGCACACCGACTTCAAGCGGATTCACATTTCCCATCAGACACATGCGGTCGCCGACGCGGTCTTTTACTTCAGCGATGTCCGTTTGCTTGCCCCAGTTCAACACGTTGAAACCGCAATCTGGCAGATGGTCGAGGCACGCCTGAACCTCCGCGTCGTTGTGATAAAGTTTCACCCAATCTTTGGGAAAGGCGTCGCAGATGCGTTTGAGATACGGATGGCAAAATTCTTTGTAATGATCTTCGTTCACGAAGCCCACGATGTCGTCGAGAATGAAAATTCCTTCAACGCAATTCCCAATCGCTTTGTGCTGTGCTTTGAGCCAGTCGATAATCAGTCGCGTGGAAAGATCCAAAAGTTTGTGCGCCCACTCCGGTTTTTCGACAAGGTCAATCATCAGATCAGTGGTGCCACGAACGAAACCGGCGGTGCACATCGGTCCGCGCGACGTGACGAACGGCATGATGTAGCCCGCGTCGAAAACGCGCTGTTTCTGCATGCGAATGCGATGCAAAGTCATCGCCATGAAAGCGTCATTTTCAACTTCGTATTCGGGAAATTTTTCGATGTCCTCGATGTGAAAGAGCGTGTGGTATTCGCTCGGCGTGTTGTCCGTCCAAAATTTAATTTTTGAACCGAGGGCGGATGGTTCGGCGGCCATTCCATATTCCATCCACCAACCGGGAACCCAAATCACGTCTGGAAATTCCTGGTGAATTTTCAAATGCGACTGAAACCACACCTCCGGATCGAGATAAAAATCCATGTGTTTGACGCCGAGATGGCCTGGCATCCACGGACTATCCACGATCATCGCCATCGGAATTTTGTCGAGTCTTTCGAGCCGCGCGGCCCTTTTAAAAATATCCCACTGTTCAGGTCTCATAAATTTTTAGCGTCGCCCAATGTTATTTTTTTACTGTTTTTCGACCGCCATTCAACGGGGCGGTGTTAATTAAACTTAAGGTAAATCGGCTTTTACGTTACCCAATTTTTATCGACAGTTTAACGTTCAACTTCACTTGGGTTAAGGTTCAGGAGTATTATCGAGAGTTCGGCTCGAGGTTTGTCGAGGGGAGTCAACGCGCGCTTGCCTTTGCTTTCTCGTCGAGTATGACAACCCAATCGGGAGTCGCGCCAGCAGGAGGAGCGCATTCCCAAAGTCCGGCGTCATCCGCCTTGGCCTGTGGGAACGCGACTTTTTGTTCACCAGTCACCGGATTAAAATAACTGGCGGAAAACGACGCGTTCTTGCCCAAATTGCGAACGACAATCGAGTCGTTTTCCGGCACATAAATAATCCGCAGACTTCCAGGAATTCCGGTCGCTTGTGGGCCAAAGACGCCGTCATTGCTCGACTGACCAATCTGACCCCATGGCCCCTCGCCGTAATTTCCGATCGCAAGCGCTTTGGGCCACGATGCATGGTCAAAATCTGTTTGGTCCCAACCGGTGGATTCGCTTTTGCTGCAACGCCATTCCGAATCTGAAATCAGCTTTAGCGATTCACCATCGGTAAATCGAACTTCGAGAACTGCAATCAACCCCGCAGGATTCACTGTGCCATCCGGCAAATTTTCCGTCTCAATCGCCAGAACGTTCGCGCCCGTTTTCATTCGGGAAGGGAGAACATTGAATTGTTTTCCCGTTTGCCAATCACTTCCTGAGCCGAGAATTTCTCCGTTCAATTTGGCAGCAAAACGGTTGTCGGCTGAAACGCGCAATTGGCATTGCTGAACCACTTTTCCCGGAGGCAAAGAAAAGGCTCGTCGAAAAAAGCGTTTTTCCGAGGGTGCGTTCTGCGCCGGATTACCCTCTGGAAACCAAATCCATTTGCAGCTTTCGAAATTCAAAGATGATTTATTGGCAAAGGTCGCCCACTCGGGATGAGGTTGGAAATTCTGCCACGGAAACTGTTCAAAAAGTTTTTTACCGAAGCCAGCCTGCTCAGAGCCGGGCAGATTCATTGCTTCGTCCCAGGGGATCTTTCCGTAGCCGAAACCACCGTTGTGATGAGGGGACGGGCCGTGCGGATCGCCCCGACGATTCACCTGCCAGATTCCATTTGCGCCGTAGGTGTGCCCGGAGGCTCCATTCATCATGCAAAGCCAAAACATCCGGCGAGTCCATTGCGTTGGGAGTGTGTCGCTGAGCATTTCAAAAGCGGCTTCGCCATTGATGACCGGCATGACCGGTGTGTCGGCGTAAGAGGCGCGGACGGTGTTGACGGTGGGAGCCACGGCATCGCGCTGGCCGTGGGGTGTTTGCAGCATGTCGATGTCGATCAGCGAAAGATCATCCATCGCGTTGCGCGCGCTTAGACGGCCAATGCCGGTGGGATGAATCGTGACGAGCCGGTGAAATGGATCAATGCCGCGAAGGTAGCGCGTGACTTCAGTCCAATCTTTCACCTGCTTGCGATCGTCGTAAGGGAATCCTTTCGCGAGATACCAGGGAAGATTTGCTTCGCCCGCTGTGCCCCAAACCACCGGCAATGCTCCGTAGCGTCCAATGAGATAACGCCAGTGAGCTTCTGATTTTTCGACACCCATCCATTGCATGAAATATCCCCACGCGCCAAAGATGACCGGTGTGAAACCTTGATCGACGAGATAAAGCAATCGTTTGTCGGCGGCGTCAAAATATTCCGGGCGGATGTTGGAATAATTTGTCGTCCATGGAAAACCGCCTTCATTTGCTCCGTGCGGAGCAAACGGATGCATGTCAGGAAAAAGTCCCGCGACAAGTTGAATGACATTGAAACCTTTTTGCTTCCGGTCCTGTGCGAGCGTTTGCACGTCCTCCGGCCAATGCAACCGGGCGGAAAGTCCGATCCACCATGTGTCGCCCAGCCAGAAAAATGGCGTGCCGTCGTTGTGTTCCAAGTAACGACGGTTGGCGGACAATTTCAGTGGTCCGTGTAAGTAGAGCGGATTTTTTCCAGTGTAGGGTTTCACTTCCACCTTGCCCGTGATGCCGTGAAGTCCATTGTCCTTCTTCAGAGAACATTCGCTACGGAAATTATGCTTCCCGACAATTGGCGAAGCGTAACGAGCCTTCCAAATATTCGTCCCCGCCCAGAATGCGGGTACGCGAAGCTCCCGTCCTTTCGGATCGTGGAAGACAATGTCGAGCGTCACTTCATTGAATGGGTCGGTGTAGGCGCGGCTTGCGGTGAACGTCAATTCCGTCATGACGTTTGCTTCCGTTTTCACGCTGATACTTTTCGCGTCCGCGGCAAAAATCAAACCGCTCCACAGCAACAATGCCAGAAGTGATTTGCGAAAATTTGTTTCGATTACATTTTTTTCCTTCATAAGAATTCTCTGTTAACGATCTGACGACACTCATCCATTATTTGAACTCGCCGAACCCAAAGGCCTTCGTCAAGAAGGTGAATGCAATGCCACCTTTCTCGTCAGCTTCAACGTATTGGGTTATTTGTTTGTCCCACTTCGCGAGAATCGGATCTTGGCGGCTTCGGTTCCAATGATCTTCACTGGGTGCAGCGGCGAAGACAAACAGCCGGTCGCTGTCGCGGTAGATCGCCATGCTCACACCATTCGCGCGCATTCCTTCGGCGATCTCCGGCCAGAGATGGTCGTGCGCGCGTTTATATTTTTCATAAACGCCGGGGCGCAACGTCATCGCAAGTCCAAAAGTGAACATAATCTTTATCGGGCGGACATTTTTGCGCGGAGAAAATCGCGGAGTTGAATTGTCTCCGAAAGATTGTCCACCTCGTTGCAGTGTTCCCAATCCACCCAGACATACTCAACACCAATGTAACCGTTGTAATTTATTTTTTCCATGGCGCGAAGAACGCGAGCGTAATCAATTTTGTTTTGTTGAAATGAAGTTTGTAAACGGCCTTTGCGCGCACCGCGCGCGTGGAAGTGTGAGGCGTGCGCGATGAGTGCTTCGGCAGCGCTATCCGGAAGACCGTTGCGAGTGAAATGTGTGTAGTCCAGGGTGAGCGTTAGACCGCGTACGTCATTTACGAGACGCAATGCGGCTGTGGGATTCGGCGCAATCGAACCGACGTGAGCTTCAACGCCGAAAATAATTTTATTTTTTTCCCCTTGTTCGACGCGCCAGGCGAGTTCATCGCACATGCGTTGCCATGAATCATTTGGCTTCTCGTCGTCGAAATAAACTCCCGGAAGTGTGGTGACGTGTTTTGCGCCAGCGGCAGTCGCGTATTCCAAAGTTTTCAAAAACCAATCGCGAGCGTGACTACGACGTTTTGCTTCTGAGTGATTGATGGCGTAGGGAACAAAACTTGGGTTCATCTGGAGAAAAACATCCGCGCAACACAAGCCACGGTCGGCGAGTTTTCGGCCAAGTTGTTTTCCAGATTTTGCTGGCGATTTAAATTCTCGCGAAGGCCACAGATGCGAACGCCCTTCAAACAGTCCGATGTCCACGCCGTCGAATTCTAACATCGCAATCAAATCCAAAACGCGGTCGTGCGACAGCAACGGAAAAGTAAAATCGGCGCAAGCGAGTTTCAATTTCATCGTTTGCTCCTTCCTGATTTTTTCCGAGCCATGAAAGCTGTTTTTCCCTGCGAATCCCATTCCGCAGCCGTGAGATAACCTGCGTCAATCGTTTGCGTCGTGCCGGTAACGCCTGACGAATCTTCGCAGCTCAAAAA
>JBKJOA010000475.1:0-3036 GCA_046593365.1 Limisphaerales bacterium | reverse complement strand
GGTCGGCGTCGCGCCGACCGCTCGTTCCTCTAAATTGGTTTTACGAGAATCGGGCGCGACGCCCGATTCGGCAGGCGGGACGCCCGCGCTCCCCGTGATATTTTCCACGCAGGTTTTCACTTCGCTGACCTGCTGGTAACGGAGTTCCGGTTTCTTTTCCAACGCGCGCAAAACAATTTCATCCAAGCGCACATCAATTTGCACTTTGCTCGACGGCGGTTGCAGTTGTTTACCAGGAAGTTCGCCAGTGAGAATTTCGTAAAAAACCACGCCGAGTGAATAAATATCCGCGCGATGATCCACCGCGCCCGGCGTTTTGATTTGTTCTGGCGCCATGTAATTGGGCGTTCCTAGAGTTTTGCCGACGCCGGTGAGTTCGTGGGTAGGGCGCGTCTCTCCGTGCGCGCCGCTCGTTGCAGGTTTAGATTCGGCGCGCACGGAGTGACGCTCCCTACCGCTCGCTTCACTGATGAGTTTCGCGATGCCGAAGTCGGCAATTTTCACGCGGCCTCTGGTATCGAGCAGAATATTTTCCGGTTTGATGTCGCGATGGAGGATGCCTTCGTTGTGCGCGAACTGGAGCGCTTCGCAAATTTTCGGCACGACGGCGAGCGCTTGTTCGGGAGTGAATCGTCCCGCTTTCATTGCTTGCCGCAGATTCACGCCATCGACGTATTCCATGAGCAGATAAAAAAATTCATTCGCCTGACCGAAGTCGTGAACGGTTACGATGTTCGGATGATTCAAGCGCGCGAGCAATCGGCCTTCGCGGGTGAAGCGTTCGGCAAAGGCGGGATCAGCGGCGAGCGATTGCGGGAGAATTTTTAATGCAACGAAACGATCGAGCTTCGGTTGGCGCGCTTTGAAAACAAAACCCATTCCGCCCTGGCCAATCAGTTCCAGAATTTCGAGTTGCGGAAATGCCGTAACCAGTTCTTCGCGCGTCAGTGGAATGGATTTGTGGCTCTGCCCAGCGTCGGTGGGCGTCGAAATTTCCAACAGAAGACATTTTGGGCAAAGCCCTTGGGGCGCTTCGGCGGGAATGGGCGCGCCACATTTCGGACAGCGTTTTAGTTCAGATGCAATGCTCATACTGCTTCCTGAGGAAGAATCATAAGAAGGTTACACGGAAAATTAGTAGAATGAACGAATCACTTTAATGCCGGATATTACTTAAGTTTCTATTTGCACCTATTCCGTTGAATCGCTTGGGCGTTTTAAAAGCTAGACATTTTCTCTAAAAATGAGACCGTACTGACGGCATGAGGGCACTAAAGTTCTTCTTGGTTGGATTTCTTTCAGCAACTTTGGTCTACGGAGAATCATTTATTTTACCTGTTCCGAATGGGCTATCGACATTTTCGAATCCTTTGGATCATGGGGATAATAGTGTTGGCGCTTTATTTCCAACCGTTCCTGAAGGGTTGCAACTCTATACATTCAACGCTACAAACCAAAGTTGGAAAGTTAACCAGTTCCAGTTCGGAGCATGGGCGAATCCGAGTCAAGTTCTTCAACCTTATCAAGCCGGATTTTTTCGAAATCCGACTAACGCTTTCTCGATAATATTCATGGGAACGACTGTGGAAAACAATCCGCCTGCGATTTACCCTGGATATAATTTAATTAGCTCTCTGCCATCACCAGAATTTTTCGACGCAATCGCTGTTTGGAACACAACCAACCAAAACTATGATCCGCAATTATCTTATTTTTTTGGACTTTGGTCGTCGCCGCCGCCGTCTCTTGGGCCCGGTGACGCACTGATTTATGTGCGGGGAGAAAGTTCCGGCGCTTCGTCAAATTGGATTTATTTCAATAATTATATTCCCGCCAGCGGCATTGATTCGCCGATCAGATCTACGCTTGGTTGCCTTGGCACCAATCTCTTCGCGCAATTATTTGGATATGCTGGCGGCGACCCTTCCGGGTTTCCATTGCCACTCGGCCAAGGAGTACCGGTGCAATTGAGAAATCAACAAAGTCTTGGTTACCTCGATCCAAACAGTAATAACATGATTTCCATTCCACACTCGGCAACAACTTGGACTTTTGAAATAAGGTACCAGGATGTAAGAGACGGCACAAACTATCCAACAGCGACAGCTAGCCGCGGCCGACGTTTTTCCTACTCGCTTCCCAATGGTCTGCCCTATCCACCAAATAATCTCACTAACCTGCCGGCGATTTTTGATGGCCCGCTTAGCCCATTTTGGGTTGTAGGTCTAGGACATCAACCGGTTATCGAGGGGGAGCGCGTAGAATTCTTCATGCTCAATCCGGAAATCTATCACTCAGGATTTCTCTACCAATGGCAACGCGAAATAGGCTCCAACAACTGGGTAAACATACCGGCGGCGACCTCGACCCATTTTGTTATTCAATCAGTGACATTAACCGACGGCGGCAGATATCGCCTAACGGTGGTGCTTGATTCCTGCAGCTGCGGAACACTTGATTATAATTATCCAACATTAAATGTGCTCCAATTTCATTTTCTTTCGGTGGTACCCTCCGCGAACGGCCAGGTGTTGATCAACGGATTGGTCGGGTCGAACTTATCATTCGCCATAGATTACTCACAGAATCTGACTCAATGGACGCAGTTAACGACAATTTCAAATGCGGCGACTGAGTGGTCAGTAACCGATACAAATGTTCCTATTTCTCCGCAACGTTTCTATCGGGCTCGCATTTCCGAATAGCTTTTGTTCGGAAGTGGTCGTATTTGCAGCGTAAAGTTTCTCCCTTGGAAATCCATTGAATGAACATCATATTGATTTCATGCCGCAGGCCATCATCGATCCGGAAGAAGTCAGGCGATTTGCCGAGGAGTTGAAACGGTTCAACGCCGACCTCCAGACAAAAATTTCTTTGCTGCAGGCGCGGTTCGCGTCGCTCGGGGATTCCTGGCAGGACCAGGAGCACACGAAGTTCTCGGAAGAATTCAAGCAGGCGGTGAAGGCGCTCAAGAAGTTCAACGAAATTTCCACGCAGCACACCCCGTATCTCCTCCGCAAAGCGCAACGCATCGAG
>JBKJOA010000451.1:0-7485 GCA_046593365.1 Limisphaerales bacterium | reverse complement strand
GGAAACCCGATTTGGTTTTCTGATCCCAACCCGAATGGAGCCGCGCCCCTTTCAACGGCCAGTCGTTTTTATCGCCTCGTTTCGTTTTAGTCCTTCGCCGGCTTTGCTGTTGTGCTGCCGGTGGATTTCGGCGCGCTCGATTCTGTCTTGGCCGGTTTGCTGTCGCTCGAACTGGCCGTCATTTTTGTTTCGCCGCCGCCAGAATCTTTTTTCGCCGCCGCCTTATATTTATCGCTCCGATAATCGGTGATGTAAAAACCGCTTCCTTTGAAAATCAAACCAGCCCCGGCACCAATCAATTTTTTAATATTGCCCTTCCCCCATTTTTTCTGCCCGCAAAGTTCCTTGGGACAAACAGTCAAAGTCTCCTCTGAAATCCGTTGAAATTTATCGAACTGATGTCCGCACTTGGAGCAAAGATATTCGTAGGTGGGCATAATTTATTTTAAATTTTCCGTGCGCTTCAAGCAATGCTTATCCGCCAATACAACTCATTGTTCGCACGGGCGGCGCAAATTCCGGTTCGCCGATGTGATGTCGATCTTCCTTTTGCCAAACCACCGACTGAAGTTCGTTCCGGAGAGCCTCGTCAGCAGAGCCATCCCGAAGCAGTTTCCGAAAATCATGTTCAGCAGCGCTGAAAAGGCACGTACGAATTTTCCCATCCGCCATCAAACGAAGCCGATTGCAATGTCCGCAGAACGGTTCGCTTACCGGCGCGATAATCCCGATTTCGCCGCAACCATCCGCAAAACTCCAGCGCTTTGCCGTCTCCGATTTGTTTTTCGAATCGACTCGTCGCAAAGGAAAACACGCTTCCAGTTTCCGCAAAATTTCGCTCCCGGGAACAACCAGTTCTTTTTGCCAGGCGCGTCCAGAATCGAGCGGCATAAATTCTATGAACCGAAAACAGAGATCATGCCCTCGCGCAAACTCCGCGAGCGACTCAATTTCCTGATCATTTACGCCGCGAATGATCACCGCGTTCACTTTCACTGGAGCAAAGCCCATTTGCTGAGCCAATTCAATGCCTCTCAAAACTTCGTGCAGTCCGTCTCGCCCGGTAATTTTTTGAAACGTTTCGCGCTGCAAAGAATCCAAGCTGAAACTCACCCGCTTAAGTCCCGCATCCCGCAAAGCTCTCGCTTTTTTTTCGAAGAGAAAACCATTCGTGGTCATCGCCAGATCCTTAATGCCGGGAATGCGAGCCAGTTTTTCAACGAGAATTTCAAGTTGCTGCCGTAGCAAAGGCTCGCCGCCTGTCAGTCGGATTTTCTCAATGCCTAAATCAGCGGCAAGACGCACGAGGCGTTCAATTTCTTCGAACGAAAGAATTTTCTCCGCCGATGTCCAGGTGCGGGCGATAGGAGCGGGATTGGAAAAATTGGCCCAGCGACCACGATAAAAATTCAGAGCCGCTTCTGTCTCCGGCAAACAATACATGCATCGGAAATTGCAGCGATCCGTCACGCTGACCCGCAAGTCGCGCATGACCCGACCATGCGAATCGACAAGTAGGTCCGGCTGTATCATTTTGGTGCGACGGGGGCATTCGTCCCAGATTGAACCTTGACGCCCCCGCTCTGGTTCAACTGAACATTGAGGTCCGCATTCGTCCCAGCGGGAGCTTGCTGCACAGGTTTCATCAATGCTTCCGCACCTTTTTGCGAGGCGGCGCCGTAAATCCCACGGCGAATCCATTCCAGGCGGCGAGCGATCGAAAGTTCATCCTTCAATTTGTTTACCTGTTCGCGAAGCACGGCCAAATCGTTGAATTGTTTTTCCAGCTCGGCTTTTTCGATCTGCAAACGTTTCAACTCCCGCAGGAGAAATGTGCGATCGCCTTCCGAGGTGGCCAGCTTCTTTTCCGTATCGACAATTTGCTTTTCAAGGTTTCCGAGAGACGTGTTCAATTCTAGCATCCGCTTGGTCATGTCATCGTTTTGCCCTTGCAGTTCACCAATTCGAGCGTCCCGTTTGGCGACTTCCGCCGCTGCAGTTTCCGCCGCCGCTTTCGCCTCCGCCTGGGTTTTTGCGAGAGATGCGGTAACGCTGACAAGGTTATTCGAAACGGTTTCCAGCTCGTGATTACGCCCGAATAAATTGGTTTCCAAAGTCATGTTGACTTCCTTCAACTCGTTCACCTTTCCCTGTATTTGGACGACATCGTTGGAAAGACGGGTGGATTTATCGCGGGCCTCCTGAATCTCGTGGTTCGCCTGATTGTGTCGGACGATCAAACCAATTCCCAAAACAACGCAAATTAAAACTAAAATGATTAATCCAATTTTCCCTCTCATAAGTTCACAGGATGCTGCCAACCAAAGCCATTCGCAACTTTTTAGTGCGCTTGATAAATAGACTTCCGCGCATACATTGTCTTCATGGAAATTCCACACGAGGTGGCAGTGATGACGTTGGCCAACGCCACTCTTTTTCCCCAGGCACTGTTGCCGTTGCATATTTTTGAACCGCGTTATCGGCGAATGCTGGCCGATGCTCTCAATTCACATCGGATGTTTATTGTGGCGATGCAGAGGCCAAACTACGTTCGTGAAGCTCCCTCCGCCATCGCTGGCTTGGGTCTTATTCGCGTCGCCGTCGATAATCCGGACGGCACTTCGCACCTTATTTTGCAAGGAATCACCCGCGTCGAAATCGTCAAAACGGTTCGTTACAAACCCTATCGCGTTCAGCAGATTCGCCCATTGCAAGCCGCGCCGACCGATAGTGTGATGGTCGATGCGCTGCTCGCCAAAGTACGCGATCTTGTGACCGAACGAATTGAATTGGGTTCTCCGTTTCCATTTCCTTTGGGCGCGAAGTCGGGGAAGAAAAAAAATTCCGGATCAAGGACGATTAAAGAAATCGTGGGTTATCTGGATAAACTGCACGATGCGGATCAAGTCGCTGATTTGGTTTCATGCGCCTTGTTGGCCGGTGCAGCGGCGCGTCAAACCATTCTCGAAACGGTCGATGTCGAACCTCGCCTTAAACATCTTATTCATTTTTTGATGGCGGAAATCAAGCAGCACAGAAAAGATAATCCGTAATGAGCACAAACGAGTCCTCCGATCCATTAGCCAACGCGAGCCGCGAAGAAGTTGTAGCCGCACTGTTTGCGAATCTTGTGATTCAACAAACGAACATGGCTTTCATGTTTCTGGGCCGTGTCCCGCATCCGGAAACCGGCGAAGTCATTCAGGATTTGGAGAGTGCCAAATTTTTCATCGACCAACTCGAAATGATTGAGGTGAAAACCAAAGGTAATCTGGACAAACGCGAAGAAGGCCTATTGAAACAAAGCCTGACTGGATTGCGCATGGCTTTCGTGGAGGCGGCCGATGGAAAGGCGGGGGTTGCCTCGTCGAAAAGTTCTACTGCAACGTCAATTTCTGAAATCCCGGAGCCGTCTAAATTTGTTGAAGCGGCGCCCGCACCTTCCGCGCCGCCTGAATCCAAACCTGCTGCGGAAGACGAATCACGGAAGAAATTTTCCAAGAAATATTGATCTATCCGCAACGATCCCAGCATCAGAAAATTACGATTATTTTTCTGAAACGCCTCCGGGTTGAGCAGATGATTTTTCGGCTTTGGCCGAGCTGACCAGTTCCACGTTGGCTTCCTTTTTAATCTTTGCAAAATAGTCCGGCACTTGTTTTTGCAATTCCTGCTGGGTCAAACCCTCTTTTAAATCAAGTAAGACTTTGTCGAACGCAATTTTTTCGGGTGCGATCTTTTGCAATAGCTTGATGATGTGATAGCCAAACCGCGTTTCAACAATGTCGCTGATCTGGTTGATCTTCAAGGAGAACGCCGCCGTTTCAAATTCTGGAACCATTTCTTTTTTGGCGAAGGTATATTCGCCGCCTTTATCTTTTGAGCCAGGATCTTCCGAAAATTCCTTGGCCAGCTTCGCAAAATCTTCTCCCTTGTCGGCGCGGGCTTTCACATCCTTGGCAATTTTCTCCTTTTCTTTTTTCTTCTCTGAAGAAATCGGCTTCTGCGTCACTTTATCAACGGTCGAAATCAACACATGCGCGACGCGAACACTTTCCGGTCGTTCAAAACGGGCCGGGTTGGTTTCATAAAACTTTTTCGCTTCTTCGTCCGAGATCTTGATTTTTGATTTTACCTCGCGCTCAATGACAACTTCGCAAAGGGTCTGTTCATAGGCGCGTGCGCGAAATTGGTCGGCCGACATGCCGGTCGCTTTTAATTGCTGCAGGAACAATTCCTCGGTTGGAAATTGTTTCTTCGCGTCGGTAATTAATTTTTCCGTGGACTCTTTTGCTTTCGCTTTGTCAGCATCATTGGCTCGGCCCGTCAGCACTTTTGTCACAATGAGGCGTTGCACGAGGTTTGATTCCACGAGGGACCGATCTGCCTCGGGAATAGTCTGCCCGCGTGAAGCCATGTTCGCTTTGTAATCAACGAACGAATCCTCCACTTCGTTCTGATGAATCTCAAAACCTTTGCCTTTGGCGACGACAGGATTTGCAAAAAGACCATCCTCCTTCTTAGGAGCGGTAGCGGCGATCAGGTAGGGGGACAGCGCCACCACGGTGAGTAGCGCGATGCCGCGCAGTTTGTTTGTCATTTTTTTCATTTCAATATTCCGTTTATAATTTCACGACGCGCACATTGCTGATGTCCGGGTCTTTTTGAATTTCTTCCAGCAACGAAGTCGGCGGTACACTGTCCAGGTTTAAAACCGTCAACGCCTCGCCGCCCGCAGCATCTCGACTCAAACTCATGCTCGCGATGTTGACTTTGTGCTTGGCCATAAGCGTTCCAATGTAACCGACGATTCCAGGGCGATCCTTGTTATTCATCAGAAACACGACGCCGCTCGGCAGAAACTCTGTCGGCTGGCTGAAAAGTCGGACAATGCGCGGATTATTCGGCGAACCAAAGAAAGTTCCGCCAGCTGAAACCTTCTGATTTCCCGCGTGAACGGCGACGTGCAACCATTCGTTGAAGGTCACTGGTTCGTCTGATTTTTTTTCTTCAACCGTGATTCCAGCCGCCGCCGCCGCCGCGCGCACATTGACGTTGTTGACATCCTTGATGGCCGCCGCTTGCAGGAACCCGAGCAAAATCGAGCGAGTGATTGGATCAATGTTCGGCAACTCGCGCGCATTTCCGCCGTAGGTAACATGAATGCGATCCACATTGGCCGGGGAAAGTTGACTCAACAATTTTCCCAATTTCTCGCCAAGCAGAAGATAGGGCTGCACTTCTTCAAAAGTTTTCGCGTCGATGAACGGAAGGTTGACGGCATTTCGAACTTCGCCGGTGAGTAAATACGCCGCGATGATTTCAGCGACTTCAATCCCACACTTCTCCTGTGCTTCGGAAGTACTCGCACCGAGATGCGGCGTGAGCAAAACATTGGGCAATTTGCGAAAGGCGTGATCTGCGGGCAAGGGTTCGACAGCGAAAACGTCCATCGCGACGCCGCCAACTTTTTTTGATTCCACGGCGGCGACCAAATCTTTTTCATCAATAATTTCCCCGCGCGCGCAATTGACGATGCACACGCCGGGTTTCATTCTCGCAAAAGCGTCGGCGTTCAACATGCCGCGAGTCTGCTCGGTCACAGGCATATGAACCGTGATGAAATCTGCCGCGCTGTAAATCGCGTCGGTATCCGGAACAAGTTCGACACCGAGTTGCCGCGCACGCGCTTCAGACAAAAAAGGATCGTAAGCAAGCACGCGCATGTTGAAGGCGAGGGCGCGCCTGGCAACTTCACCGCCGATTCTCCCCATGCCCAAAACGCCCAGCGTTTTTCCGTTGAGTTCCGTGCCTTGAAATAATTTTCGATCCCATTTCCCTGCAACCATCGAAATATGTGCCGGACCGATGTGACGCGCCAAAGCGCCCAGCATGAAAAAGGTGAGTTCAGCCGTTGTGATCGTGTTTCCGCCGGGCGTATTCATCACGACGACACCGCGTTGCGTCGCCGCTTCCACATCCACATTGTCCACGCCCACTCCAGCGCGACCCACCACGCGCAATTTCGGAGCAGCATCGAGAATTTTCTTCGTGATCTTCGTTTCGGAACGGACAACCATCGCTTCCACTTCGCCAACCAGCGGGATCAATTCCGCTTCGGACAAACGCTTATCCAAAACCGTGACCTTGAATTCAGGCCGCTGTTTAAACAAAGCAATTCCCTTCGGTGAAATAGGGTCGCAAATCAACACGTTCATAAAAAGAGGGCGCAGTTTAGGGAAACGATTTTGGCAGGTCAAATACTCAATCCCACCGTATTCCGTACACCGGAGCATTCTGACAAACTCCTGCTTTTATGAATAGTCACATTGCTTCGACGACCGGTTGCCCCAGCGCAATCTGGTAACTCACCTTGGGAAGGCGAACGCCTTCAGGCCACCGACGGATTTTTCACCTGAATGCGTGTCCCCAGTGGGAGCGACGCATTTGAATCAAAAAGAATATTAATCGGATGGAAACCGCTTTCCCCATTTGACCGTTCGCGCTAATTGGTGCCCACTTTAATTGCCGGTGGCATCGGCTTTTTCCCGGCTCGCATTCCAATCGTAGTTATGATCATCTCCACCCCAGTCAGAATGGATCTTTCCCTTGATCGCATCACCGTTCAAGATGCCCTGGTAAGTGGAGGTAAACTTCTGCCCATTGGCATCGACGGGTATTGTGAACGAAATGGCATCCCCAACAATTTTGCCATCGGTGATCGGCACTTCAAATTCAGCTACCTTGACCTTCCCCGTTACTTTTTCTCCCTCCTGCTTCAGGTTTAGAACAAGATGCATCTCGTCTCCGTTTTCGACGTTGAGGGCGTATTTCCAAGTACCGGTGGCACTAGCGGCAAGCGCCCCCGTTTCCGTCACCCGTTTGGCCTCCCAGTCCACCTTGCGGTCTTCCCCACCCCAGTTGGACTCAAGTTTGCCCTTCAGGTTATCGCCGGTTAACTTGGCCACCACTTTCATGGTGATCTTTTCGCCGTTCCGTTCGCGAACCACTTTTATGGAGAGTTGGTCTCCCGTTAACTTCACTTCATCCATCGGATATTCAGTGCCGTTCCGACCGATGACAGTGCCGCTTAACTTATCGCCCTCTTGTTTGATTTTGAGGGTGGACTCGATGGTCTGCCCATCCGCCGGGGTGAAGCTGGCCTTCCAAGTGCCGACTGGGTTGGAGTCCGCCGCCAGAGCGGACGATCCAAGCCACCCTGACGCCAAGGTGAGTGCCGCCAGCATTAGCGATTTATTAAACGAGAATTGTTTGAGGAATTTATTGTGAATAATCATAAATAAACGATTTTTTGTCTTTTTTTAAACTGGTTTAGTCCGCACCGCATTCGTGTTTAATCTTAAAAGGTCGCGGAGTCAAATCGGTTGCGAGCTATAGCATTTCATATTGACATTGGGACATAGTGTGAGAGGGTTTGTGGGCATGAAAGCTTATGCGCTGGACTTGCGGGAACGGGTGGTGAAG
>JBKJOA010000465.1:0-3673 GCA_046593365.1 Limisphaerales bacterium | reverse complement strand
GATTTTGTCTCGTGGGAGGAGTTTTAAACCAAAGCGACGGGCGGGCTGCTGGCCTATCCATGTCATTGAACATATCAAATCTTCAACAGGCCAGCAGCCCGCCCGTCGCTTTGGTTTAAAACTCCTCCCACGAGACAAAATCTAAGAAGCTTCTAGAAATTGTTTTTTGCCCTCTTGAATTAACCGAGTGGAATAAACTGAGAAATGTTTACCGCGATCCTGTTCACAATTTTTCCGGCGCTTGCAACAACGCTGCGATGCGTTGCAACAAACGTCCGGCACCGCCGCCGTCGAGAACGCGATGGTCAAAACTCAAAGTTAAGTTGCATTCCATCACTGGCACAAATTGTTGTTTGGTTTCGTCCCAACTCGGCATGCGCTTTCCCGCGCCCATTCCGAGCACGAGTGTTTGTTCTGGAAGCGGAATCGGCGTGGCCCAGGTCAGACCGAACGTTCCAAAGTTCGTCACGGTGGCGATGGAGCCGCTCGTTGCGTCGAGCGGCAGTTTTCGTTCGCGCGCAAGTTCGACCAATTCGTTGTAACGACCTGAAAGTTCGGAGAGGGGACGTTTATCGGCGTTGCGCAAAACGGGAACCAAGACACCGTCTTCCGCTTCAACAGCGAATCCAATATCGATGGCTGGCGGATGAACAATTTTGCTGCCAATAAGTCTTCCTGCGGGGGCGCTATTTTCTGAAAGTGCAATGGCCAGCGCGCGCAACGCATAGAGTGCTGGGCCCGCTTTGGCCGAAGACGCTTTACGATGGCGGAGCAACGGGTCCAGACAACAGGGCAACGCGACGGTGGCCAGTGGACGAGTCCAGCTTCGGCGCATCGCATCGGCCACGGCTATCCGCATCGTGGAAGCGGAAGTGAGTTGGTGCTTCTCGAGATTGGAAATGAACTTTTCAAAGTCCTCGATGGTGACGCGTCCGGCATGGCCGCTCCCCGCAACGCCTGCCAAATCCGCAGCGTGAAGTCCCAACTCGTTCATGCGCGCCTTCATTCGCGGCGACATGTAGCTCGCTCCCCCAACGGAAGCTGGAACTGGAAGCCCACGGACGGTTGGCTCAACCTGATATTGTCTGGCGGCGCCTTTGGTCGTTCCAGATTCTGCGTTGGCTGTGTCGCTTTTTTCCAAATTTTCGGTTGGGCCCGAGTCATTTAATCCGAGCCGGAGCGCCTCTTCTTCACTGAGTTCCATAAACCCGAGAGTCGCTCCTACCGCATAACTTTCGTTCAGCTTTGCGCTGATGGCGTGCAAGATTCCCGGGCAAGGGGCCGTCACGTTCATCGTCGCTTTATTTGTTTCGACTTCGATGACGTCCTGATCGGCGGCGACTTTGTCTCCGACTTTCACCAGGAAATTGATGATGGTTGCCTCGGCGATGGATTCGCCGAGCTGCGGCATGATGATTGGAATTTGCGGCATAAATTTTAGCGCTGCAGCAGATTGCGAACGGCGGACATGATGCTCCGCGCCGTTGGCCGATGAGCTGCCCAAAGATTCGGATGAAATGGGACCGGCGTGTCCTTCGCGTTTAGCCTCTGAGGTGCGACGTCGAGCAAATCGAATGCTTCGGTGGCAACGCGCGCAATAACTTCCGCCGTCACTCCACCAAAAGGAAATGTTTCCCCGACACAGAGCAGTTTCCCAGTCCGCGCGACTGAAGCAATGACTGTGTCTGTATCGAGAGGCTTAACGGAACGCAAATCGACTACTTCGATTTCCGTGCCTTCGGTCGCCAACTCTTCAGCGACAGCCAACGCTTCATGAAGCATTGCGCTGTAGGTGACGATGGTTAAATCGCGACCCGGACGCGCAATTCGCGCTTTGCCGACCGGCATGGCTTCACTCGGCAATTTCTCGGCCTTGAGATGGTAGTAAAGATATTTGTGCTCGCAAAAAATAACGGGATCGTCGATCGCCACTGCTTCGAGCAACATGCTGTAAGCATCTTCCACCGTGCCGGGCGTCATCACAATCAGCCCCGGATAATGAGCGTAAAGGGCCTCCATGTTTTGACTGTGAAATGGTCCGCTCCCGGAGGTGCCACCCGATGGCAATCGAATGGTGATTGGACATGACACATTGGTTCGCCAAAATAAAGTGGCCGCGTTGTTGATGATTTGATTCAGGCCAACGGTGGAAAAATCAGCGAATTGAATTTCAATGATCGGACGCATCCCTTCAATCGCCGCGCCCACGGCTGAACCGATCATCGCATCTTCGCTGATGGGTGCGTCGATAACGCGTCCGGGAAATTCCTGCGCCAGATTCTTGGTCGCCTTAAACGCGCCGCCAAATGCCCCGACATCCTGCCCGTAAATAAAAACTCGCGGATCGTCCGCCAACGCTTTGGCCTGGGCTTCACGGATTGCTTCCAGATAGGTAATACTCATGAGGTCAAATCCCGTTATACATTTCGACCAGGTGCGCTGATGAAATTGCCTGCCACTTTTCTTCGAACGGATCTGGGCTTGGTTCGCGCTGCACGGTCGCAACGGCTTCTTCGATCTTGAGGTGAAATTCTTCTCTCCAGTGGTCAATCGAACCAGAGTCAGCCCAATTTTGTTTCAGCAAATGTTCTTCAGCGACTTTCAAACAATCCTGGCCCAGTGCAGATTCTTTCAACCTTGAATCAATGTAGTGTGCATCGTCGTGTTCGCCGTGTCCGCACAATCGCAATAGTTTGGCAACGATCAACTGAGGTCCTCCCCCTTCTCTCGCCTTTGCCACTGCGCCCCCGATCACTTTTAAACAGGCGGCCAAATCCGTCCCATCCACCGCATGTCCATCCACGCCGTAGCCGATGGCTTTGTCGATCAAATCGGCGCAAGCAAATTGACGCGAACTGGGCGTCGAGTAGGCGTATTGATTATTGGCCACCACCAAAATGAGAGGGAGTTTTTCAACGGCGGCTTGATTGAGCGCTTCGTGAAAAGCGCCCGTGGAAGTGCCACCTTCGCCAAGGCAGGTCGCACCGACGCCGTCCCGCTTCTGAAACCGCCGCGCCATCAGCATCCCGTTTACGACTGGAATCATCGCACCCAAATGGCTGATCATCGGCAGCAAACCTTCTTTGGGTCTGCCACGATGAACATTACCGTCGCGGCCACGCATCGGCCCCAAAGCAGAACCGAAGTAGGTGCGCACGGCGTCAAGAATTGGTTCACCGAAAGCCAACCGGCCGGACAAATCACGAATCAGAGGGGCGAAAACATCTCCTTTTTTCAGGGATATTCCTAGCGAGACGCTAACGGCTTCCTGGCCGCGTCCAATGAAAACACCGCCGTGAATTTTGCCGCCTCGATAAAGGGTCGCGAATTTCTCGTCCAGAAGCCGGCCAAATAACATCCAGCGAAATGCCTTCGTAAATTGCTCGCAGGGGGAGGTAACTTTCGTGGTCGCTTCGTGGCTAACGAGAGTTTGAGGCATGAGAAGAGTTAAGCGGATTTTTCGAGTTGGTGTAAATAATTCTTTGCATCAGTGGCCGGCGCGGATCGTAACGTCGCCGCCTTTAATTTTTACCACGCAAGTCAGCCGATATTTGTCCGGGTCTTTATTCCAGGCGTCGAGCACATCAAGTTCTTCGTCCGAAGCCGGTTCAAGATTGTCCATGCCGCTAACCACTTCCACCACGCAGGTGCCGCACGAGCAATTAAAACACCC
>JBKJOA010000315.1:0-7999 GCA_046593365.1 Limisphaerales bacterium | reverse complement strand
TCTTTGATTTCCTGAACGAGAAATCCGTTGGCATCGAGTGAGCGAACGCGGAACGACTCCGTTTGTGTAGGACGCATCAAGACTTCAGAAGGAATAATCTGGAGCTGCTGGGCGGTTCCCACTGCGGGCCATTTCTCAACAGCGGGTTCGGCAGGCAAACCAGAGTTGTCTCCCTTTTTTCCGAACGCATAAAGATGTCGCGTGGTTTGCACGTAAACTTTTCCATTGTAAGCCGTCGGTGTTCCGAAACAGCGTCCGTCCAACGCGACATGCGCCAGAATTTTTCCTTCCGTTTCGGTCGGTTGAATGATGTATAACGCACCGGTTGTGCCTGCTTCGCCACCGCCGGTTTTGGTGGCGGGATCGTCTAGCATCGGCACGTAAAGTTTTCCATCGGCGAAGGTCAACGCGGCGTTGCGTTGCTCGATTCCGATTTTCATGTGCCAGAGAATTTTCCCGGTGTTCGCATCCACCGAGTTGAGATCACCTTTTTCCGTCACGACATAAATTTTGTCGCCGACCAAAATGGGCGAACTCGCGGAGGTGGAAAGTTCGTTCGCCCAAAGCTGCGCTGAAGCGCGCTCGACGACGACCGGCGCACTCGCCGCGTTTGTCGGGGTGACGCTGGGAATTTTCAGCGCAACCATTTGCCCCGGTTCATAAGGCGTCCCGTAAATCGCGATGATCTTGTCGTCATTATGAACGAGCAACGTCGCGTTGATGCCGGCTTTAAAAATCGGGACGCGCCAAATCGGTTCGCCGGTCCGCGCATTGACGCAAACGACACTGCCATCGCCGGTGGCGGAAAAGAAAACGCGTTTGCCGCCGAGGAACGTCAAGTAGGGATGGGAAAATGAATTGTCCTTGGGCGGCCCGCCGGGAGTGGACGACCAGACGAGTCGGCCCGTCTTTTTGTCGAAGGCATAAAAACGATCGCCCGCCGGACCTTGCGCGCCCCAGTTGGCCGTGATGCCACGAGTGATGACGAGATCACCGTCGATTACCGGTGAAGCCGTGCGGCTGTTGGGAAAAGTGAGGCGGCCAAATTCTTCCATCAACGAATGTTGCCAGAGCAATTTCCCGTCGCTGGTCAGCGCGGCCAAAATTCCCTGCGTGCCTTGCATATAAACATTGCCCGTTTCAGGATCAACCGCCGGACTCGACGTCGCGTAGCGCAGATAAATCGTGTCGCTCAGGAAATCGTTGTAGCGCTTTTCCCAGAGTTTTTTCCCCGTTTCGGCATCAAAACAGGCGACCCCTTCCTGCAAATCCGCGCCGCTCCCGAGATAGCCCATGATGTAAACTTTGCCGTTGGCGATGACGGGCGTGGATTGGCCCGGAAAATCAGCCACCCAAAGCGGCTTGTTCGCATCAATTTTATCCGGAAGATTTTTTTCCAAAGACATCCCGTTCTGTTGCGGTCCCCGCCAATTCAGCCAGCCCCGAACGGGCGCGGCGTTGAGCGATAGAGAAACTAAAAATCCGCAGAGAAAAACTGGCCATTTGAATTTCATTTGATCCTTCCATTGGCGAATGTTGAACCGAACAACTTAATCTTCCAATCGCACTGGCACTATTCTACAACCGCCAGTGCCTTGCAACCAAAAGCTACTTACACGTATGATGTAAACGCGGAATGTGAAATGTCGAATGACAAAACCTGATGACGAAGGAATGTGTGGAGTCAAAAAACGAAATGCCGGTAGCACCGGAGTCTCGCGGATGAGTCTTGCATCCCTTCGCAACCTCGAGATGCAGGCGCTGCCTGATTTCATCATTTATCAATTCGCTGACTATTGTGCCGAAAACGAATTCCAAAAGTGACCCGTTGCCGGTGGATTCGCCCGAGCGTCGCCGCCTGCCCATTTTGTTGCGCCGGGCGTGGTACGGTTTGAATCAGGCATTTCGACGGAGAATAGCGCATACCGGAGTGACGCCCGACCAGTTCACCGCGATGCGAACCCTTTTGGAAAATGACCAGATCGGATTAAACCAGAGCCAATTGACCAGGCTAATGGCCAGTGACCCGAACACGATTGCGTCGCTCGTTGAACGGATGGAAAAAAATGGACTGATCGAGCGGGGCGCGCATGAGAAAGACCGTCGCGCGTATCGGCTCCGCCTGAAGCCGTTGGGCGAAAAGAAATATCAGGAAGTGCGGGAGATCGCGCTGGCCTTGCAGACGGAAATTCTTTCTGCTCTACCGGAAGGGCGGCGCGAGAACTTTTTAGAAGAACTGGCAGCCGTTGGCAACGCCGGTGTGGCGGCGGCGGGACGACTGCCAAAAAGCCAGACCAAGCGAACTTGAAACTCGTAAGCAGGTTGTTCGCGGAATCGTTTGCAGCCTGTCCAGTTTCATGGTTGAAACAGTCTTCTCCACGTAAATTTCTGTCGGCGTCTTTCCTTTTTCCGCCCATTCGGTGCCTCCACCATTTGCTCCCAGAAACCCTTGGCGAGGATAAGTGCTGGAAACTTTTTCAGCGCGACGGGGTTTTCAGGGAGATACTTTTGGCTTCGTGGTTCAGCGAGTCAGCAAAGAGCGTTTGCTGATTTTAATTCGGTGTGTAAGCTGAACGTCCGTAACCAGAAGCGGTTAGTTCAAATATTATGGCCCAATTTTCTTATAAAGCGCGACGCCGCTCCGGCGAAGTTGTGCAAGGCGTTTTGGAAGTGGCAGATCGTTCCGCCGCGTTATTGCAAATCGAACGGCTTGGTCTTTTTCCTGTTTCGGTGGATGCGCCGAAAGGTGGGGCGGTCGTTATCGTGGATCGTTCGGGTGTCCCCCAGACGCAGTCGGGTATTTTGCCTCCCGGCTTGCGCGCATTGTTCAATCGCAAGAGAAAGCCAACCCTGCAGGAGATCGCGACCTTCACGACTCAGTTGGCCAACCTTTTAAAATCGGGCATGCCGCTGACGGTTGCGTTGACCAGCATGACGCATTTGGAATCCAAAGGCATTCCTGCCGATGTGAGCAAGCAACTCAAACAGGAGGTGATGGAGGGAAAAGGTTTGTCCGCAGCGATGTCCAGGCAACCGCATATTTTTTCTGATCTTTACATCAACATGATCAAGGCAGGGGAATCCAGCGGCGCGCTGGTGCAGGTTTTGAAACGGTTGGCCACGCATTTGCAACAATTTGCTGAGGTGCAGGCGAAGTTCAAATCGGCGATGATTTATCCGCTGTTGGTATGCTGCGTCGGTGCGGGCATTGTGGCTTTTTTCATTTTTTTCATGTTGCCACGGTTCATGTTGATCTTCACCGGTTTCAACATGGCATTGCCATTGCCAACGCGGGTGTTGATGGGAATTAGCCATTTTGTGACTTCTTATTGGTGGACGGTTCCCTTGGTGATCATTTTGATGACGGTTCTTTTCAAGCGTTTCCAGTCCACGGAAGCGGGCAAACGCAAAATTGACGGGTGGAAGATGAACGCGCCGGTTTTTGGCCGAGTGGTTCGACTCAATATTTTCGGGCAATTCTGCCGCACGTTACAAACGTTGCTGGAAAACGGGGTGCCGGTTCTTGTCGCCTTAAAAATTACAGAAGATGTCATGTCCAACCGGATCGTCAAAGAAGCCATTGCCAAGACGCGTGAAGAAGTAACGGACGGGAAAACCATTGCCCAACCCATCGCGCGCAGTAAAATTTTTCCTGCTCTGATGGTGGATTTGTTGAAAATCGGTGAGGACACGGGCGACGTGCCGGGTGCGCTGGGAAATTTGGCGGATACTTACGAGGGAGAGTTGGGCATTGCGCTGCGCGTGATGACGAGTCTGATTGAGCCAGTGCTGATTATAGTGATGGCTGTTGGAGTCGGTTTTTTGCTGATCAGTATTCTCCTGCCCATGTTTAATTTGATTTCCAACATCAGTGGAGCGAAATGAAAATAAGACTGCGCAATCGAGCGTTCACGTTGATTGAGATCATGATCGTGGTTGGAATTATTGGAGTGATCATGACAATGGGCGTTCCATCCGTTGTTCGCTCGTTGCGCAAAGAAGGAATGAGGAAAGCGGTGAGCGACCTGACGGAAGCCTGTAGCGCAGCCAGAGCAGCAGCAATCATTTCCGCGACCACGAGCGATCTGGTGATCCGCCCTCAAGATCGGACGATTACGGGAGGGTCATTTTCAGCGAGTTTTCCGGAAAACGTGTGGATTAAAATTCTGGGCGTGAATTTTCTTGAATTGCAGGACGCTGACGAAGCGCGCGTGCATTTTTATTCGAATGGAACGTCCGATGAATTCACCATTGTTTTGCAATCGACCGAGCTGGAAGCGCGAAAGATCAGTTTGGAAGTTATCACCGGGTTGGCTGATGTGGAGGTGATTCGATGAAGATCCAAGTCGGTCCTGAGTTGAGGAACGAAAGCCGAGGGACGGAAATGCTTTCGTTGTCCCGATTCCGGCGTTCTAACGCACACCCTCGGGCTTTGCTGGCGTTTACCTTGTTGGAAGTAATGATCGCGATTGCCATTTTTTTCATGGCCATGTTCACCATTCTCGCGCTGGTAAGCCAAACATTGCGGTCGGCACGCTCGCTTTCGCAAAATGCACCGACGCCGGGAATGGTTGCGGCGGAGTTATCGCAAACCAACAAACTTGAAGAAGGATTCGATTCGGGTGATTTCGGCGATTTGTATCCCGATTACACATGGGAAACAGAAACAATGCTTTGGGTCACCAACGGAATGTTCCAGGTGGATTGTACTGTTTATCATGGCCGCAACGTGGACTCCACGGTGAGTTTGCTGCTGTATAAGCCGGAATCCGCCACCGGCCTGAGCACACGCAGCGCATTTTCCGGCCAACGATGAAAACATTCGGTTCATATTCAAAGCGAGGCTTCACGCTCATCGAAATCATGATCGCGATGTCGATTTTCACCGTCATCATCGTGGCGGTTTATTCGTCCTGGGCTGCGATTGTGCGCGGAGCCAAGTCTGGCCAGGATGCCGCTGCCGCTGCGCAGCGTTCACGAATCGCGATTCGGACGATTGAAGACGCACTTTTGACAACGCAACTTTATACAGAAAATTTGCGCTATTACAGTTTTCTAGCCGATACGAGCGATTCGAAATTTGCTTGGTTGAGTTTGACGGCGCGATTGCCTGAAACCTTTCCAGGCTCGGGATTGTTTGGCGATCAAGTCGTGCGGCGGGTGACTTTTTCAATTGTCCCTGACGCAGATGGCACTGCGCAACTTCTCATGACGCAAATTCCGCTGCTGCTGGTGACGAACTCCGATGTTTCAGCATACCCGATCACCTTGGCCAAAGATGTGAGCTTGTTTGTTCTCGAATTTTGGGACACCAGACTGAATGAATGGACTGACGAGTTGATCACAACAAATGTGATTCCCAAAAAGATTCGGGTTTCCTTGGGAATTGGGCATGCACAGACATCTTCTTCACAGCCATCGGAAATCGTTTCCAGAATCATTGCCATGCCGTCCATTGCCGTAGGGGCGGACATACAGCAACCGCGTCAGGGCGGGGCTCCTGGTGGAGTAAACCCAGGAGTAGGCGGCCAAGGAGGGCAGGGGCAGGGCGGTCAAGGCGGTCGGGGGGGGCGAGGAGAGGGCCTTCGGGGGACGGGCGGGCGTGAGGGTGGTCCCGGGTTTAATAGCGGTGGAACTCCACGAAGCGGGCCGGGTGGTGTAAATGGTCCGCCGATACCGCCCGGAGGGAATAGAGGAAGGCAGCCTCGCTAATGAAAATTCGCTTACAATCTTCCTGCGGTGGAATTGCTCTCGTCGTGGTGATGCTTGTCATTTTAGTCTTGGCAACCCTGGCTGGAGCGTTTGCTTTGTCGATGAAGGTGGAAATGACATTGGCCCGCAATTCTAACTACGAATCCGAGCTCGAGTGGCTTGGCAGATCTGGAATTGAGTTGGCCAAATTTGTCATTGCGGAACAGGCAAAAATTCCAGGTGAGGGTAATTACGAATCGCTCAATCAGAAATGGGCCGGTGGTCCGGGAGGCATGGCGGGGAGCAATTCACCTTTGGCGCAAATTTCACTCGAAAACAATCAACTTGGGGCAGGGGTTATCTCCGTGAAAATCACGGATATGGAAAGAAAGTTTAACATAAACCTAGCAGACAAGAACGTGCTTCAGCAAGCGTTAGTGGTGTTAATGGGGGTGGATGCAAGTGTGGTATCGACCATTAGCGATTCGATTCTCGATTGGATCGACAAAGACGAGGACAATCATTTAAGCGGTGCCGAGAGTGATTACTACATGAACCTCAATCCACCCTACGTCGCTAAAGATGGACCAATGGACGACATTTCGGAATTGCTGCTGGTCAAAGGCGTGTTCGACAATCCAGAAATTTATTGGGGATCCGCCTCAACCAATCATTCGATCTCTGCATTTCAGTCACGAGGTAATCCTGCCTTTCCTGATCGACAGCAACCTTCATATCCGGTTGGTTTGGTTGACATTTTCACGACGCTTTCTGCTGGAAAAATTAATATCAACACGGCTTCTGCGACGACCCTTCAAATGATTCCAGACGTGGATGAAAATATTGCCGCTGCTATTATCAAACTTCGGTCTGGGTTGGATGGCACTGACGGAACAGATGATGATGTCCCTCTGCGTAATGTCGGCGAGATGGTTAATGTTCCTGGAATGCGCCGCGAAACTGTTTCTCAGCTCTCAAGGTATTGCGATGTAAGGAGCAGCACATTTGAGGTGCAAGTGGATGTAAATTTCAACGGAGTTCCCCGGCGATATTTCTCTGTAATTCGCAAAGGATCGAGGGCGGGAGATTTCGGAATTCTAAAGTTCTATTGGAAGTAAAAGTCCCACCATTATGAGCGGGATCATCTTTATTACAGGCACGGATACCGGCGTAGGAAAAACAATACTTGCCGCATTACTCCTCTGTCATTTGAGGCGCAAGGGAATTCACGCGCTCGCAATGAAACCGTTCTGCTGCGGAGATCGAGGAGATGTTGAATTCTTGCAGAAATTTCAGCCGGGAGAGTTAACTAACGATGTTGTAAATCCGTTTTATTTTAAAGCACCGGTTGCTCCCTTCGTTGCCACCAAAAAACGGCGTCGGAAAATTAAAATGAATGAAGTCGTCGAAAAAATAACATCAGTGAAAGCACGTTGTGATTTGTTGTTGGTTGAAGGAGTAGGCGGCGTGATGGTTCCGCTGGGCGAAGATTTTTTTATCCGGGATTTAATTCAAGAACTTACATGTAACGTCGTTCTTGTTGCAAAAAATAGCTTAGGCACAATTAATCATTCATTGCTATCTGTATCCGCTCTGCATATTGCTTATGGAAAAGAACTTGTGATTATACTAATGGAACAACCCAAGGCTGATATTTCTTCCAAAAGCAACTCGATTATAATTGCAAAACTGCTAGACCCGACGCGTGTGATTTCAGTTCCGTTTTTCGGGAAAAAATCAATCCAGCCTGATCGTATAAAAAAAACTGCAAAAAAACTTGAGAAAAAACTTGATGCTCTCTTATCCGCTCTATACTTTAACACGACTGTTACCGATTTGGTTCTTAACAAGCCATTTAAAATAAAACTGAAAAGTTTTGACAGTTGCAGTAGATCAGATAACTTTTAGAAATCTTTGAAAGTTAGAAGTAATCGCTAAAAAAAGTTTTGACAGCGCTACTATTTAATCTAATTTAAATTCGAAGTTAGTATAAGGTCTGAGAGGCCGGGTAAACAACGAGATTCGGCTCTCGGATTTTTTGTCCCCTAAAAGGGAATAGGCTGCTCAGATGCAGAAAGATTTTTTAGGTTCAACACCTAAATGCTCATTGAAAATTGAATTGTGCGATAAGTTAGAGCCCCTTGAAGTTGATTGAGTTAGTTTGATCAACTTCGAGTTTTAATCAGATAATTAACAGTTCGAACCTAATCAGTTCGACGAATCAACTAACGTTTATACGGAGAGTTTGATTCTGGCTCAGAACGAACGCTGGCGGCGTGGATAAGACATGCAAGTCGAACGCTGATTA
>JBKJOA010000152.1:0-2793 GCA_046593365.1 Limisphaerales bacterium | reverse complement strand
ATTTTGAATCATCCGAAAAATCAATTCGGCCTGGACTTCATTATCTTTGGAAATTCCGGGTTCATCATCACGAACGATTTTGATTTCACCACGTTCGATTGGATTGGAATCCCAGCGACGGACGGCTCGCTCTTCGGCCAAAGTTTTGGCGAGACACGAGTCTCCGTGAGCCGCGATGGAATTAACTTTTATCAGCTTGATTCGGCGAGCGCCCCGACCGTGGACAAACTTTTTCCGACCGAGGGCGCAGGCGATTTCCAAACACCGGTTGATCCGAGCCTTGCGCAAAATGTTTTCGCTGGTTTGAACGCCGACGGAATTGCCGAACTTTACAACGGTTCTGGCGGCGGCGCGGGTTACGACATTTCCTCGGCTCGGGATGCAGGCGGAAGAAGCGTTTTTCTGCCAGAAATCCGTTTCATCCGCGTCGATGTTTTGAGCGACAAGTCAGAAATCGACGGCTTCGCCGCCGTCATTGGTCCGCGACAAAACGCAAAGCACTAAGCGAAATTTTTCGTTAATTGAGCATGAAAGCTTTGATCGTCTTGGCCGACGCAATGTGGAAGTCGCGTGGTGTTCTTTTCCCAAAAACTTTCGTGCTTTTTCTGTTCATGACCGCCGCTTTCTTGGTGAAAGCGGCGGTCATCTCAGAAGATTTTTCCAACAATCCAGAACTGCGGAATTGGCTCAAGTTCGGCAACACAAACTTATTTCGCTGGAATGTTACCAATCAAAATCTCGATGTGACCTGGGATTCTTCGCAGACCAACAGCTACTTCTATCATCCACTGGGAACGATCCTTGGTAAAAGCGATGATTTCAGCGTGGCGTTTGATTTGAAACTCACCAACATCGTCGTCGGTGTGGATACCAACAAGCCGTTCACATTCCCGCTTTGCATTGGTTTCCAAAATTTTTCTAATGCGACGACCGCGAATTTTTTTCGCGGTGGATTTTCGCCGAACCTTGCGGAGTTTGCGTTTTATCCTGACTCCGGTTTTGGCCCGACGCTCTGGCCAAGTTTTTGGTCAACCAACAGCGCGCTCAATTTTAACGGCTCATCGGATTACACCATTATCGATCTACCAGTCGGCGCGGCCATGCACATCGCGATGACTTACACGGCGAGCAACAAAACGTGCGCGACAACCATCACGACCAACGGCGTTTCGATTGGGCAAATCAATAATGTCCGATTGATTAACTTCACCGATTTTCGCGCAGATACTTTTGCGGTGAAAAGTTATTCCGACGCGGGTCAAAGTCCCGACGACGGCGGTTCGCTACTGGCCCACGGAACGATTGATAATCTTATCATCACAGTTCCTCCGCCGCCGGTGCAGGATTTGCGCGGCGCATTTACGAACGACCAATGGCAGGTGCAATTCACCAGCCGCACGAATTGGAATTACGTTTTGGAACGCAGCCCAAATTTTCAAAGTTGGACAAATGTCTCGCCCGTCATCAGCGGCACTGGAACGAATTTATTTTTGCTGGACACAACTGCGCTCGCAGAAAAAGCGTTTTATCGCGTTCGCGCCAATCGTCCGTGAAAAACAAATTCCATCGTAGAGACGGCTCGGTGAGCCGTCTCGCTTTGCCACGCAAAACGTGGAGAGGCCCCACCGAGGCGTCTCTGATTCGCGCTTTCACACTGATCGAACTTCTGGTTGTCATCGCGATCATTGCGATTCTCGCGGCGCTGCTTTTGCCTTCACTCAGCCGAGGGAAAATGTCAGCGCAACGAATCAAATGCGTCGGTAATTTGCATCAGCTCGGTTTGGCCGCGCAAATGTATTGGGACGATAATTCTGGAAATGCGTTTCGTTATCGCAGCTCATTCACCAACAGCGGCGATATTTATTGGTTCGGTTGGCTGGAGCAAGGCGCGGAAGGCACACGTGAATTTGACGCCACACAAAGCGCGCTGTTTCCTTATTTGCAAGGTCGCGGCGTGGAAATTTGCCCATCGCTCAATTACGCTTCGGCGCAATTCAAACTCAAAGCAAAAGGGGCAGCGTATAGTTACGGCTACAACCTCCATCTCTCGGTGCCGACCGGAAAACCGCCCGTCAATGTTTTCAAACTCAAGCGTCCGGTCCAACTCGCGTTGTTCGCGGACGCCGCGCAAGTGAACACGTTTCTCGCGCCCGCCTCGCCGGAGAATCCGATGCTCGAAGAATTTTATTACGTGACCAACAGCGTGAGTGAAGCGACCGCGCATTTCCGGCATCAAAAAAAAGCGAACGCAGTATTTTGCGACGGCCATGTCGATTCGGAAAAACCTCTGGTAAATTCCATCGACGCACGGATGCCAAATGAATTTGTCGGGCGGTTACGCTCTGAAATTCTGTTGCTGCAATAAGACAACTGCGACTTCCTTGAAACTTCTCGACCCGCTTCAATCAATTTTGAATTTTGAAGTCCCAACATCGGCCATTACTTTTTCCCTCGCTAACCGATCGCGAAGTCTAGGCGGGCGATTTTGAATTTTTTGAAAATAAATTCGCCTGATCTTTGTCGAGCATTTCGATTGACCAACATGCATGGGAAAATCGTAAATAATATTCTCGCGTAGTTTCCACGAGAAAGAATCAGGAAGTTTACGCTTGAGAATTTTGAAATTTATGAGATAAATTTTTCCAGTTAGGCGCGAGAAAAATTGGGGCCGCGCAACGTTCTTTGTAAAAAATTTCAGGTTTTAACCCTGCCATGTTCGTGATCAGAAACAAATCCTTGGACCGTAATTAAACAAATAACGGAACCTTGCCTTCGCTGTGCGGCCGACAGGCC
>JBKJOA010000086.1:0-25287 GCA_046593365.1 Limisphaerales bacterium | reverse complement strand
AATTCTGAAGAAACTCGCGCGCTCACTTTCGCGATGCGCGATTCAGGAGATGTTCTGAAATTTCCAAATGATTCGCGGCCGCTCGTTGACAAACATTCCACGGGCGGCGTTGGCGATAAAGTTTCTCTTCCGCTTGCTCCCCTGCTCGCCTGTCTCGGTTTTCGCGTGCCGATGATTTCCGGTCGCGGACTCGGCATCACGGGCGGCACGCTCGACAAACTTGCATCCATTCCCGGTTTTCGCACCGCGCTTTCGCTGGAAGAAATCGTCGTTCAAGTTCAATCCGTCGGCTGCGTCATTTGCGGACAAACAGAGAAAATGGTTCCCGCCGATAAAAAAATTTACGCGTTGCGGGACGTGACCGGGACCGTTCCTTCAATTCCGCTTATTACGGCTTCGATTCTCTCCAAAAAACTCGCGGAAAATTTGGACGCCCTTGTCCTCGACGTGAAATTCGGTTCCGCCGCCTTCATGCAAACAGCAGAAGCCGCCCACGAGTTGGCTCAAGCGATGGTTTTGCTCGGTAACGAATGCGGCGTCAACACGCGAGCCGTTTTGACCGACATGAACACGCCGATCGGTCGTGCTGCCGGAAATTGGTTGGAAGTAAAAGAATCCGTCGCGTGTCTTGATGCGGTAGGGATGCGTTCCACCGTGTCCCAAATTTCTTCTGAAATATTCAGGGACGGCGTGGAAACAGTCCCTGCCGATTTGCGCGAACTCGTAATTGATTTTGCCGCGCACTTGCTCGTGCAAACGAAACACTCCACCGATTTAAAAGCCGCTCGCCAGAAAGCCGACGAATGCCTTCGTTCTGGAACACCTCGACGCAAATGGGATGAAATGCTTGCGGCGCAAGGCGCGGATTTGGATGCGTTTAACCGCAAGTTGTCCAATGGCTCGACTTCTTCAAAAATATTTGAACTGAAATCTAATCGGTCCGGCTATGTCTCGGGTTGCGATGCGCGAATTATTGGCGAAGCAGTTCGTGATTTAGGCGGGGGTCGTTTGCAAAAGGACAGCGCGATCAACTTTGATGTTGGCATTGATCAAATCGCGAAGCCGGGAGAAAAAATTCAGTCTGGCGAAATTTTAGCGCGCATCCATGCCGCAGACCAGCCTGCAAGTGAAGCAACACGAATGAAATTGCAAAGCGCCTTCACAATTTCAGGTGAGCCGCCGTCTTTGTCTCCGTTGATCCTGGAAATAATTTAGCCCGGATTTTTCGCAGGAACGCCGGTTTCCAACCGGTTTTGAATATCAACGCGCCCGAAGCCGGTTGAAAACCAGCGCTCTGTTCAGAAATTTTTCTTGTTCCATTCGCGCCAAACGGTCATTCAAAGGCGATGAAGCAGCACACACTCTTTTTACTCGCGTTTATTTTTTCGAGCGTCGTCGGTTTCTCGAAAGATCCTGAAAACAAACCTCAAATCCGCAAACTTGAGGACATCGTCATTTACCAGAACGACCTTTTTTATTCCGCGTTTCCTTCGATTGTGCACCGTCCGAATGGCGAGCTTCTCGTTGCGTTTCGCCGCGCACCGGAGCGCCGGCAATTCGGCGAAGCGAATACCAGCCACACGGATCCCAACAGCTATCTTGTTTCGGTTCGCTCAAAAGATGGCGGAAAAAATTGGAGCAAAAATCCTGAATTAATCTTCGCCCACCCATTTGGCGGTTCACAAGACCCGTGCATGGTGCAGCTGCGCGACAACTCGATTCTTTGCGCGAGTTACGGATGGGCGTTGTTGCAGCCGAATGCCGCTGCGAAATTGAAAGCCTCACTGGAACACGGGACATTTTGTTTTCTGGGCGGTTATATGGTCCGATCCAAGGATGGTGGAAAATCCTGGCAAGGCCCAATCATACCGCCGCCTTGCAAAGATGAATTCACATTGGATCCGTTCGGCAAACCAGTTCCAGCATATAATCGAGGTGCGATGTGTGAAGGAAAAGATGGACGACTTTATTGGGTTATCGCTTCCAACAGTTCGCTTTCGCCACGAAAATCTGCAACGCATTTGATGATCTCATCGGACAAAGGCGACACCTGGAAATATTCCTGTCCAGTGGCGCAAGACGAAAAAGTCACCTTCAATGAAACTTCTCTTTACCAAACGCCAAAAGGCGATCTCGTCGCCTTCATGCGAACGGCGGACTTCGATGACCACACTGTCATCGCGCGCTCAACGGATGGGGGGGAAAGTTTTAAACCGTGGGAAGACGCGGGATTTCAGGGACATCCGCACTTTGCCCTACGCCTGCCCGATAAACGCGTGTTGCTGGTTTATGGTTATCGCCACGCACCCTTTGGAATCCGCGCCCGCCTTCTCGATCCCGAGTGTAACAATGCCCAATCGGCGGAGGAAATTATTTTACGCACAGATGGGGGCAATTTCGATATCGGCTATCCATGGGCGACGATGGTTTCTAAAGATCGGGTGCTGGTCGTTTACTATTTCAACGTTGGAAATGGCACCCGCCACATTGCAGGGACAATTGTGGCTTTGGATGGAAAAGATTACCTTTTTAAATGAAAACGCAATTCCAACTCGCGAGACTTGCTCTTGGTTTACTCTGCTTCGTATCGGCTTGCAAAACCGAGCCACCAAAAAAAACCTGCGTTCCAATCGGCGATTTATTCAATAATAATTTGGGCGATTTGATTCTGACGCAATTTATTTCCGCGCCGTTTCCCCATGCCGCCCGCGCTGGCGGTCACAACTATAAAACGAATTTTTTCCCGGCGGCGAAACATTATCGGGACAATACCGTTTCAATTTTTATTCCGAAAAATTTTCGCGCTGAACCAAAAATTGATTTCGTTGTCCATTTTCATGGCTGGCATAACAACGTTACCAATGCGCTACGCCAATATGAATTGCCTCAGCAATTGATGGGGAGCCGCAAGAATGCAATTTTGATTGTGCCGCAAGGCCCTCGCAATGCCCCCGATTCGTTTGGAGGAAAACTTGAAGACACGGATGGATTCAAGCGCTTTATGGGCGAAGTTATGGCTACGCTCCGAAAAGAGAAACGATTCAAAAAAACTGAGATCGGAAATATTATTTTATCAGGACATAGCGGAGGTTATCAGGTGATTTCTTCGATTCTTGACAAAGGCGGGCTTACCAAAAACGTGCAGGAAGTCTGGCTGTTCGATGCGCTGTATGGTCGCACGGAGAAATTCAAAAACTGGTTTGAACATTCCGACGGCCGGTTTATTGACATTTACACGGCCAATGGCGGAACGAAGAACGAAACGGAAAAATTACTGGGCGATCTAAAACAAGAAGGGGAAAGTTTTCTGGCTGATCAGGAATCCAAAATTACGGAACAACAGTTGCGTGAGAACCATCTCATTTTTCTTTTTTCTGATGTCCCGCATGATGAGGTTCTCAATCGGCAGAAGACGTTTCTTCGATTTCTCCAGACGAGTTGCTTAGAAACATTTTAGGAATAATATTGTGCCATCTTCAAGACTCGGGTCTAAAGCGTTTCATGAGCTTCATATCCGCTTTAGTAAATCAAACGTTCACGTTTATATGCAAAAATGCGATTTCTATTTTCGGTTTGCTTCAATCAAAGATTTTTGTCGGTGGTACGCAGTTCATTTCATATTTAGAGGCCTCTAAAAAAGGTTGCTTTATGATAGTTACGTTGAGCCAAAGTATCTTACTTGGCGTTGGTATGGTTCTTTATCCAAGGATAATCTCTCGAAGATATTTTCCCTGTGCCGGAAGAAGGATTCATTTTGAGAACAGGTTGCTTGGTGTTCGGATCCAGCCATTTTTTAATTTCGGAATGGCCGTCGGCAAAGGAAAATCCACACGCGCCATTATGATAAGAAGCAGGCACGTCATCCCATGCGGTTTGATCCATCGCCACATTAAAAAGACCGTCATTAATACTATCCGGGTGTTCGTCCAGAAAAACGAAGGTCTTGGCCGGGCCGGGTTTCCTAATATCCGTATATTTTAAGTAAATATTATTTTTCCAAGTGGGATTTAAGACAAACTCGTTAAGTTTGCCCGTATCTCCCATAAATCCGTTCATGGAAACACTTCTCACTCGATCTCCATTTGCTGATGGAGTTTTATCCGCTGGACATTTAAAAATTTTACGACTCTTTGCGACATAAGCCCCCATTTGGCAATTAATAAGATTTTGCACATTCGTATTATCCTGAATATTTCCCCATCCTAAAACTCCGGTCACCCAGCAATTCGAGGTGGTAGAATATCCACGGTTCTCTGCCAAACGTCCGGAATTATCGTCGGTATACAAATACCAAGCAAGTTGAAGCTGTTTTAAATTGCTCAAGCAGCTGATTCCCTCTGCCTTGGCTTTTGCCTTTGCGAGCGCGGGCAACAACAGTCCGGCGAGAATAGCAATGATAGCAATGACGACCAATAATTCAATCAAGGTGAAGCCAAACCAGCGGCTACGATGAAAAATGGTTTTCATTCAATACAATTTCGAGGCACAAAAAAAGGCATCTGCTTTCGCAGATGCCCTTTAAATCCATAACCTTTAGAGATGGCGAATACGATAGAACTGAGTCGGGCCGCTCGTTGCCTTTACGGCTTGAAACACACCCGGACTTAATTGCGTGATTGTCGCGGCAGGGCTAACATCTGTGTACGTTCCTGCCACGGTAGTCGAGCTTTGCAAAACAAAGGATGCTGCGGTATCCGTTCCATCAGGTGTCGTAAAGACAATGACGACGTTCGCGCCTACCAAACTCACGCTCGTAATCCGAGGAGCGAGATTTACCACCCTTACGTTGGAATAATAGACTGCACCCATGTCACCGATGGACGCATAAGGATCGCAGTAACCCAACATAATGTTGCCGCTTGAGTAATTGGTCGCATTTGTGAGACTTAACACTACCGTTTTGTTGATTGCTACAGTAATGGTGTTATTGATTTTTTTCATTTCTAAGTCAGACCAAATAGGGTCAGCGCTACCACCAAGCGAGCCTGGCGAACCCGAACCGCCACCAGCACTATACGGCGGATTTTTAAAAGCTTTCGTAAAAGATGACGCGCTGGCTGTAGCGGCTTGGAAAGGACCATTTGCGGCTCCATTTCCTCTCCATAAGACATAATCCGCAGGAGCGCTTCCACTGGCATCGGCCACCACGGAAGCCCAAAAACCATCATTATCTTTTGAAGTATTATTTACTGTGTCACCGCTTTGAGCAGGGATCCAGTTGGTTTTAAGTCCGGAATGATTAATACCGAATGTGACATACTCTGTCGTGCCAGCAGATGGATTCTGGATGAGGCACATGCTAAATCTCAATGCAAAATTGTTGCTGAAAATATACCCGTTGGGATACAGGTTAATTCCCGCAGCGCCATTGGCGGTCGGATCGTTTTTATTCACGGTCAGCTTGAGCGCAGTTGTGGCACCGCTAGGGGCGGTAGAAATGACATCGGTAGCCAATGGGTAGCCGAATTGAACGAAGTAATCGTCAATCAAATTATTAGCCATGAAATTGGTATGCCAAAGAGCGCTGGAATCCGAAGTCAGAGGGTCGTCGAACAACGTGGATTCCGGGGGGTTTTCGTCATCAATGATAATTCCAGTGGCCAAGTTTGCTGAGGCCGTGAAGCCAGCTCCGCTTGATAATCCGGCGATCACGGTTTTGTTCCCTGTGAAGAGATTGTTGTTCAAAGGAGTAATGTTATTCGTGATATCAACGATTCCGGGGTCGAACGAAACAGTTTGGCTTACTGGAACGAAATCAGCGTTGGCTACGGCTGTACCAGCATAAGTATAGTTAGCCGGAACAAGCGTATAACTCGCGGCATTTAAATCTCCTAATCGAGTGATCCGCAAGCCAATATAGTCATTCGTGATTCGTTCATACATATTGGTATTGGCCAATGAAATTTGGAGCACTTGAGCATCATTATCTGCAATGAAAGCGGTGGCAGTGCTTGGAGAAACAGCGGAGTAACTCGCCCCTCCTTTTACCGTAAGAATAACCGTTTCGGTCAATTCAGAAATCGAATCGTCCACAGGAGTAATGGTAATATTGGTGGAGAGTTGACCCGCAGCAATTGTCACTGTAGTCGGGATAAGAGTGTAATCCGTACCGTTGGTCGCTAGGCCGCTTAAAGTATAGGTTACTATTAATGGATTAGCCGTGTCCGTATCCGAACGCGTAATCGTAAACACCGCCGCAACGGCTCCCGCTTCCGTTGCATTTGGTGTCGAAGCAACCACACTAACAGTGTTGGCTGGACTTGTTATTTGAAACGATCCGTTTGTTCCTGTAGAATCATTGCTGGTAATCGCAGTCGTGGTGAGTCCCAACGAATAAACCCGCAACAGGGCTTGACCTGAACTTACCGTGTAAATATTGTTTGCCGCATCCCATCCCATATCTCGGCCAATGGTGGTTGTCGGAGGAAAATTAAGGGTGAACATAGAGGCCAAATCGGGAATGCCGCTGATTAAGGGCAAAACACTCACATGATTGTCGTCATGAACACAGGCCAGGTACTTTCCGTCGGGAGAAACCATGATAGCGCGTGTCTGCCTGAGTGGATCAGGACTGCCGCCTACATCCAAAGAACCCCATAAAAATGTCACACCATCGGTGTCAAAGACCTTGACGCTATTCACATCGGTTCCACCGGATCGGTTAATAGAAGTATAGAATTTCCCGTCCTTGCCGATATCCATGTCGGTGGTTAAATCGGCGACAGATGGAATCCCAGCATTGCCCAGAACCGCTGAGGGGGGGGTGTTCCAAGGAAGTGGCCCAGCGCCAATGTCCCAGCGAAGCATACTGTTAAAAGGCGCAATAGCGCCGTCCGTCATGTACACGGTCAGGTTGCCTGCGGCCAAAGAACCGGTGACAAGTGGCGTGCTGGCGGAATCCGTATGAACCGTTGGGTTACTGAATTCGCCAATACCGGCAAAGATTTGGTTGCTCGAACCAAGGGTTACATTCGGATCAACCTGCCAGGTCATAGCAGCAGCAGTCGAAAAATCGTTGATATAGAGATTGTTATCTTTACCGACCCCGAGCTTGAAGGGAGCGCTTGATCCGCCCGCGAAACTTATCCCGCCGGTGAGAGCCGTGTTCCCCTGGGCAACCGCATCGGTTAAATCTGCGTTCAATAAGTAAATTCCATCCCCGACGGCACGTCCACTAGTAGTGCCCGCCGCGCTATTAGCTACATAAACGCGCCCAAAATATTGACTGCCACCATTCGTATTGATGGCAATTCCGCGCGGACTGTTAAACTTTACGAAATTATTAGTGTCCGAACTTAATTGGCTCGGGGTTCCCGAGCCAGCCTTGAAAACAACGATCGAGAAATTCGTGTGGGTTGTTAAGAGAAACGATTGCGGCCCGGCACCCAGAGCACCCAAATTATTTGTGCTGGTGTTATTGTCGAATCGTACACTCACGTTATCCGCGCTTTCATTCAGGGTAAATTGGATGGTTCCTGAATTGTTAGTGATTCCTGTTGCGTAGGGATGCGCTTGGCTTAATGAAGAAAACCAGCTCAAGGCTAGTGCGGTTACGACGATGGGGATGTTTTTAGAGATGTTCATAATTTTTTACATTCAAATGGGCTGAATAATGAAACTGGACTAGAGATTTGTTCATATTTTAGCAATGCCTTTTATAATTTCAAGCCTAAACTCTATTTTTTACAAGGCTGCGATGGGTTTTCACGGTGACTCGACTCCGTTAAGAAAAGTCTGTTATTTTGTAGCGCCAAGAGGATGTTTCTCATCAGTGCCGCGAATGAAACTTCCGACATATTTTATCTGCCTCACCCATTCAGCGTGTCCGTCACAAAACGCAACGTTGCCACCTTCAGAACCGTGATTGTCTCCGGGATCCGGATAATCTTCGTTTGGCCGATTCCCGCCCGTCCCATCGTCGGCGTCATAAAGAATCCACACATCAGCCGCACTCGCCCTCTGACCGAGATAATTATACCTAGTCCCGTTTTGCTTTGTGGAATAAGTATGCCGCCCAACGGAATTTTGTGTTTTGAATTCATTGGTCCCCCCACCGACAAAGACCCCGTTTTGTCCGGCAAAAAAACCGGCAATTTCATAGCTGTGACCGGTCAACCCTTCCCTGCCAATCGCTGCGTTGTTGAACAAATCAGCCAAAACGAAACTCAGATCGTGCGTTCGCTCGGGATACAGCACTCCTGTAATATTGGGTGTAAAAGGTTCGCCGACGGAATTTATGTCTAGACGGACAGTTCCAACGGTATTTTTGGTCGATGGGCATGTGAACGTTTTTCGATTAGAAACGTAACGAGGAAAAAGCCAATTTAAATCGTCATCAGAATAATTCGCCACACCTGAGAACGCATTTTTCCGGTCGTCATCTGCATAAAGCTGGCTGCCGATACTGATCTGTTTCGTATTATTAAGACAGGCGATTCTTTGCGCCTTGGCCTTCGCTTTAGATAAAGCCGGGAGTAGTAACCCCGCCAGAATCGCGATAATGGCAATAACGACCAGCAACTCAATAAGAGTAAAACCAGCACCTCCCAAAGATTTCGGAATTTTCATTGCCGTCCGCAATCTAACTTGAATTGCTTACTGAGCAATGTCTGTTTTTGCACGAAAGGAATCGTAAGAGGCAGTCAAAATCTTGACTTTTCCAAGGAAAAAATAGAAATTCGTTCAATCTGCTTTTATGGTTCATAAAAAATTAAAATCTTTTTACCCCTTGCCAACTCGACGTGGTTTTACTCTCATCGAGCTTTTAGTGGTTATCGCGATAATCGCCATTTTGGCGGGTTTGCTGTTGCCCGCTTTGGCCAAGGCGAAAGAAAAGGCGAACCGCATTAATTGCCTCAGCAATTTGAAGCAACTTTGTTTGGCAAACATCATGTACGCGCAAGAAAACAGAGGGATTTTATGCGGACCTTCCCGAAGTTATTTTGATGATAATTTAAACTGGCTGTATCGTGCCTATGCCAAGAATCCCCGAGTCTTTGTTTGCCCTAGCACTAAAAATTACGTCAGAACAAACGCCAATGTCGTGACGGGCGATTTACTTGATCTTCAAGTCTTGGCCGCCAGCAAAAAAGGCAATGGATATAGCTACGAAAATTTTTCGTGGTGGCGCGACAAATCTCCCGGCGCGGTTCCCGAGCAAACGGATGGAACGACCACGATTCAAACCCGAAAAACTGAATCTCGCGTTTCCTCGCGCAGGCACATTAGCACCCTCGACGGACTGAATTTGAACAATCAAATTCCAGGTCCAAGCGCCACTTGGTTGACCTTAGATGGGGACAACAGATCTAATCCCGAGAACATTTACAACGACTATCCAGATAGAGGGGATAATCACGGAGCCGAGGGAGCGAACGCCAATTTCTGTGATGGACACGCTCAATGGGTTAAGCCTGTCAACAATTCTGGAAATACCCCCACGAAAAGTGATCAATATTTTATTTTTAGAGAAAAATCACAGGATGAGGGGGTTGGAACAAAGGGGGTGTAGGTCGCGGAAAAATACTTTGAATTCAAAGCCAGCCTTAACACGTTTGGCTAAACTTCTCAGCCTGTTGACATAAAGTCCAAAATTGGGGGCGGCGAACAGGGAAAAGAGGCAATTTGAGATTCAACGGATAAATCTGTGACACTCGATTGCACAAATGGTGTAGTGGCCTTGCCTCGAATTGGTGGACAGGGTTTGGGTGAGGCATGAGGCAATATTTAGCCCGAAATCCGTGAATCCGAAAAGCTCAGCGCCAAGACTTCAAATCTAAAAAATAGTGTGATAGTTTTTCTTCGTGAGCGAGGCACCGATTTCAATCAAAGGACGCGGGGCGGCGAGTAATCCGACGAACCGCTTCGAGGTGATTCATTTCCAACGCGATGAGGATTGGAACCCGGACGAGGATGCCGCGCCCCGGACGGTTTTCCTGCGCGACTTGTCCCAGACGGCGATAAATTACAATGACAGTCCTGATGTCGGTTTCGAGGCGAGTATCAATCCATATCGTGGCTGCGAGCATGGTTGCGTTTACTGTTTCGCACGTCCGACGCATGAATATTTGGGTTTCTCGGCGGGTTTGGATTTCGAAACAAAAATCATGGTGAAAGAAAACTTGCCCGAGTTGTTACGCAAAGAATTGTCCTCTCGCAAATGGAAACCACAAACCATCGTCATGAGCGGCGTCACTGATTGTTATCAGCCGATTGAACGCAAGCTCAAGCTAACGCGACGCTGTTTGGAGGTGCTGGCTGAATTCAGAAACCCCGTTGCGATCATAACAAAAAACTTCCTGGTTACTCGCGATCTGGATTTATACCGCGAACTGGCGAAATTCAACGCTGTGTGGGTGAACATTTCCGTAACGACTCTCGACGAAAAATTGACTCCGAAGTTGGAACCGCGCGCATCGTTGCCAAAACATCGGCTGGCGGCGATCCGGGCGCTGAGTGACGCCGGGGTTTCCGTCAACGTGTTGGTTGCTCCGGTAATTCCTGGACTTACCGATCACGAAATCCCGGCCATCATCAAAGCCGCGCGCGAAGCGGGCGCGCAATCGGCAGGTTACGTTCCATTACGGCTACCCTACGCGGTAAGCCCACTTTTTGAAGAATGGCTCGGGTTGCATTTTCCCGATCGTAAAGAAAAGGTGCTGAACCGCATCCGCGCGATGCGTGGAGGAAAATTGAACGACCCAAATTTCGGCTCACGCATGCGCGGGACGGGGATTTTCGCGGAGCACATGCATCAGATATTTACGGTTGCTTGTCGGAAGGCAGGTTTCGACCAGAGGGAAACGGAACCCATTTCTACTGCGGCATTTCGCGTTCCACCCGGCCCGCAACTGACCCTTTTTTGAAGTGATGAACGTTTCCACTTCGAGATTGCTTTTGGCAGGGCGACGGGCAAGTTGACCAACATAATCTGTTAAAGAGTTACTGGAGAATGAACGAACAAATTGGAGAGTCATCACAAGGACCGATCGCCCCTCGCCCAAATCGACGTCGCCCTGATCCGAGACGCCGTGGTGGGCAGCGCCGTCCTAGGGACAATCGCGAGCCGATGTCCGGCACAACCCCCACCGTTGCGCCTGCAACGACCTCCGGTGAACAGCCCGTCACTTTACCCACCGTCGAAACACCCGCTTTTGCCGCGCCACGTCCGCCAACTCAAATTCAGCAACGGCCACAGCAATCGCGTCCTCCGCAACAGCATGATCCCAGAATTCAGGGATCGCCGATTGTTCGGGCCATCGAGCAAGTTGAAGACGTTATCCGCACTTTGAAGGAATCGTTGCGCGAATTGGAAGATGTTATGGAAATTCTCGACGATGCCCAGCGGCAACAGATCGGTGACGAAAAAGAAATCGAGACACTGCGCAGATCGTTGTCCACCTTGCAACGTGCCAGGGATTCTGTGAGACGAGAACAATCGCGCGAACAGTCTCGCAATGAGTCGGAGGAGCACCGTCCGTCTGCCGAATCAGCGGGAGAGTAATGCAACCTGCCGTTGAATCGGTAAGAATCGACAAGTGGCTTTGGGCGGTGCGCCTGTTTAAATCACGCAGCCTCGCCACGAATGCTTCCGCCACGGGAAAAGTCCAAATCAATGGCCAACCAGCGAAAGCTTCGCGAGCAATAAAACCAGGTGACGTCATTCAAGCCGTCTGCGCAGAAATCCGTCGAACCGTCAAAGTGATTGCTCCCCTCGAAAAACGAGTCAGCGCAAAACTGGTTTCACAATTTTTCGAAGACCTCACTCCGCCTGCTGAATACTTGCAAGCAAAGGTAAGGTTTTTCCAACCGTTCGCGTTTCGCCCAAAAGGGAGCGGTCGTCCGACCAAAAAAGAGCGGAGAAACATCGAAGGGTTGCTGCGCCGTTTGCCCGAATGAGAGCTGTCGTTCAACGCGTTTCGCAGGCGAGCGTGGCGATTAATGGTTCGGTGCATGGCTCAATCCAGCGAGGCATTTTGGTTTTGCTGGCGGTTGAAGAAACGGACGGAGCGGCGGACATCGAGTGGCTTAGCGGCAAACTGGTTCGGCTGCGAATTTTTAACGATAAAACGGGTGTGATGAATCGTTCCGTTCAGGAGATTGGCGGCGAAATTCTTCTCGTGAGCCAATTCACTTTGTTTGCGAGCACGAAAAAAGGAAATCGCCCATCTTACGTCCGTTCCGCCCGTCCTGAATTGGCCATCCCAGTTTACGAACTGTTTATCGCCAGGCTCACTTTGGATTTGGGACGAGCTATTCAGACCGGCGAATTCGGTGCGGATATGAAAGTTTCACTCACCAACGACGGCCCGGTTACCATCATTATTGATTCGAAATTGCGGGATTAATTACCCACCGTTCCGGCGATGGCGAATGAGTTCCAGAAATTCCGTTCGCGTCCGGGCGTCCTCTCGAAACCGTCCCAGCATCGTGGAAGTAATTGCGTAAGAATTTTGCTTTTCCACACCGCGCATCATCATACAGAGGTGTTGCGCTTCTATTACAACGCCCACCCCATCGGCATTGATCAAGTCCCGAATGGTGGTGGCGATTTCTTGAGTCATCCGTTCCTGAACTTGAAGACGGCGCGCGTAAACGTCCACGAGACGTGGCAACTTGGAAAGACCAATGACTTTTCCTTTGGGCAGATAAGCAATATGACATTTGCCAAAGAAAGGGAGCATGTGATGTTCACACAAACTGTAAAAATCGATGTCCTTGACGATGACCATTTCGTCAGAATCCACCACAAAGAGAGCATTGTTTAACACCGTCTTTGGATTTGTTTTGTAACCTTGCGTAAGAAACTTAAGTGACTCCGCCACGCGCGTCGGAGTTCGCTTCAAGCCGTCGCGGTTCGTGTCTTCACCGAGCATTTGGATCTGTTTTTTTACGAGCTTGGCAAGCTCCTCAATCTGATTCATCGGGAAAAAGATGGCTTAACGCTCCCGCTCCGTCCAGCCTTTCGACTTGCAGCCCGACTCAAATTCATTGGAAAAACTATTTGCATTCCCTTTTCAACCTGTCATGTTCTGCCCAGATGTAATGGTTATTTCAGGCATGGTAAGTCTTCAGTTGAAAATTTCTTCATTGATGATTTGAAACCCGATAATCGGGAACGGTCTCAGAAATCCAGTCAGTCTAAAACAGAAAGTCATCATGAGTAAATTATTCGTAGGAAATCTTTCCTTCAACACCACGCAAAATGATCTGCAAGATCTTTTCGCCGCACACGGCACTGTCACCGAAGTCAATTTGATGATGGATCGCGAAACTGGCCGCCCCCGCGGTTTCGGTTTCGTCACCATGGCCTCCAAACAAGAAGCAGACGCAGCAGTCGAAGCCCTCAACGGTAAAAGCGTTGACGGTCGCGACCTGACTGTTAACGAAGCTCGTCCACGCGAAGATCGCCCTGCTCGTTCGGGTGGCGGCGGCGGTGGTCGTTCCTCTGGCGGTTACGGCGGCGGTGGCGGCGGCGGCGAACGTCGCGAACGCAGCAACCGTTACTAATTCTAATTTTTAAAGCGAGGCGTGAAATCGAAAGATTTCACGCCGTTTTTGTTGGCGAACTTTATTTCGATTTTTGGGATTATGCTGTTCACAAACAACGAATGCTGATGCGACCGTTGTTGCTGGCGAGGGGCGGCGTGGCACGATGGTTTGTCAAAAGGTTAATTTCATAGATTTTAACTATGAGCGGATTTGAACCTTCCGAAAACGAGCAACCGGTTGAACTTCCAATCGACGGCGTTTTGGATTTACACACCTTCAAACCCGAAGAAATCGGCAGCTTGATTCCTGCGTATCTCGAGGCTTGCCAGCAACACGGCATTTTCAAGATCAGAATTATCCATGGCAAAGGAATCGGCAATTTGCGCCGAAGCGTGAATGCCATTCTCGCCCGACACCCGGATGTGATTTCATTCACGCTCGCCAACCCGATGTTCGGCGGTTGGGGGGCCACCGTCGTTTCACTTAAACCCAAAACCAGTTAACGCGACTGAACCAAAACGCGAAACGCGCGACCAAAATGTTCCGGATGCGTCAAGGTTTGGAATTGTCGGCGACGGGCAGAATTCCATTCGGTGAACGTTCCTGGTTTATTTAGGTTTCGTTCGACAATTCCGGATAGGAACTGAGACTGAGACATGAGCGCATCGGTTTTCAAACCCACATTTTCTCCAGCCGTTTTCAACGCGCTAAAATTCACATGCGCCGTGATGTCTTGTTCTCCCGGCATTGAAAGTAAATCGGTGTTGATGTGGTGACGAGAGATGGCCCGCAGCGTTCCATGTCTTCTCTCTGGGACAAAAATCTGCTCGGCAGTTAACCCATAATCGATCGCGACTATTTTGCCTCGGTGCAAAAACTTTGCTGCCTTCGCCCACCACTCCACTGCTGCCGGGCAAACTTCGGTCGTGAAGTCGTCCGGTAAAACTTCGAGCAAAGCTGGATTGACTTGTGGAACGGGAACAGACGATCGCTGGTTTTCTGAAGCGCGTTTCCATGTGAAATTTTTCCCATTCCAACCAACAGCCCATTCAAACCACGATTTTGTTTGCGCGTCCCAGCCAAAGCGATGAACTGGCATGGAGTCGAAAAGTTCATTGGAGAAAATAATTCGGTCCACCTGAACTTTTCCTCTGACAGGAATGGCCGACAACTCATCCACCCACCTCACATTTTGAAAGTCCTCCAAAGTCTTCTGCTGCCAGCTTTGTCTGGAACTCGATGGCTCAATGACGCAATATTCCAAACGGTTAAAGAGTTCGGGAGAATTGTTCCTGAGCCAGGTTAAAATATCGAAAGCCAGTTTTCCTTCGTGCGCGCCCGCTTCCACAATTTGAAAAAGGGGAACGTTGTCTGGAACTTGTTCCGAACCTGAATCGTCGTTCGAAAATTTTTGAAGCCATTCAGCAAATTGGCATGCTAAAATTTCTCCAAACAACTCCCCCACGCTGACACTTGTGATGAAGTCCCCTGCTCTGCCAATCTGCTGGTGTGTCTCATAATATCCCTCGCCTGGCCAGTAAAGAGCCATCTCCATGAACCGGGCAAACGGGATGACTCCGCGCAACTCGATTTCGTTTTTAATTCTGGTGGCAACAAGGCTCATCGGCAGGCGGTTTAGGTCAACTTGGTAACAAAGCTGCTAACCTTTTCATGCAAACGTATGGCAAAAATTGACTCATTTTTTAATTTAATGTTCGAGCAAAAGGCTTCGGATTTGCATCTTTCCACCGGAAACCCGCCAATTTTGCGGATAAACGGGGAAATGCAACGTGTGGATTACCCTCCTCTGGAAGGCGATTCGCTCAAGAGCATGCTCTATGAAATCACGCCGGAGTATAAGATTAAAGTTTTTGAAGAAACCGGCGATGTCGATTTTGGATACGAGATCCCAAATGTGTCCCGTTTTCGTGCGAATTATTTCAACCAAAAGTATGGAATGTCGGCAGTCTTCCGTCAAATTCCAGCAAAAGTACTTTCGTTTGAAGATTTTGAAAAATTTGACGCGCCACTTCCATCCGTGCTCAAAAAGTTCTGCATGTTGCACAAAGGCCTCGTCGTGGTCACCGGTCCAACCGGGTCCGGCAAATCAACGACACTTGCGGCGATGGTCGATTACTGCAACAAAAATCGCAAGGACCACATCATCACAGTGGAAGATCCGATTGAATTTGTTCACGAAAGTAAAAGTTGCCTGGTGAATCATCGCGAGGTCGGTATTCACACCAAGTCGTTCGCGGCCGCGCTCAGGGGCGCATTGCGCGAAGATCCGGATATCATTTTGGTTGGCGAATTACGGGACTTGGAAACCATCGAATTAGCCATCACCGCAGCGAGTACAGGGCATCTTGTGTTTGGAACCTTGCACACGCCGAGCGCTTCGAAAACAGTTGACCGTATCATTGACGTGTTTCCCGGTGAACAGCAGAACAAAATTCGCGCGACGTTATCGGAAGCGCTGAAGGGTGTGGTTGCTCAAAATCTTTTCAAACGCATTGATAAAAAAGGACGCGTGGCTGCTCTGGAAATTCTGGTGTTCACGACCGCTGTGGCCAACCTGGTACGCGAAGGCAAAACTCACCAGATCCCCGGTATGATTCAGGTCGGCAAAAAATGGGGCAATACGCCGCTGGATGATTCCATTATGGATCATTTGAAAATGAAGCGCATCTCGCCTGAAGAAGCTTACGACAAGGGAATTGATAAGAAAAAGTTCCGCCCGTTTCTGGCCCATCCGCCGGAAGATGAAGAAATGTAAATCAACCTGAAAATCACATGCGCCGCACTGAACTCGATCTTATCCTGTCCGCGATGTTGCAATCGACACCATTGCTGAACCCATCCACCGTCCTCGACACCAAAAAGGATGTTTCCGATTTAAATTTTACGGTCGATAAACCGCTCCAGGTGGAACATTCGGGTGAATTGATTCAGGTGTTTTGCGATCTGCCCATTCAAAAACTGACTCCCTATCAGACAGAGATGATTGCCCTCAACCTCATTGGCGGCAGCGCGCGTTTGACGGAGGACTTGTTACGATCAGGCTCTTGCGATTGTTCCTATTCGCTGAGTGACCTTGCTCGTTTCCGTGTGAATATTTTTGCGCAACGCGGGAATTATTCAGTCGTGATGCGGAAACTGAATACCGAGATTCCGACGCTCAAAGAGTTGAGGATGCCAAGTATTTTCGTGAGCGTGGCCAAAGAGAAAACCGGGCTGGTCTTAGTGACGGGTGCGACTGGGGCGGGCAAATCAACCACGCTCGCTGCTTTGCTGAATGATATTAACGAATCGAAATCGATTCACATCATCACCTTGGAAGATCCTGTTGAATTCGTGCATCCGCAGAAAAAAGCGACCTTCAACCAGCGCGAAATGGGATCGGATTTCAACACGTTCGCGAGTGGGTTGCGTGCCGCGTTGCGTCAGGCGCCTAAAGTGATTCTCGTCGGGGAAATGCGTGATCGCGACACCGTTGAAATCGGTTTGAGCGCCGCCGAAACCGGGCATCTCGTGGTCAGCACACTACATACGATTGATGCCGGCCAGACGATTAATCGTATCCTCGGTATGTTCGAGCAAGAAGAGCAGGAACAGATTCGTTTGCGGCTGTCGGACACGCTCCGGTGGGTAATCAGCCAGCGGCTTGCGCCAAAAGTGGGCGGAGGGCGGCAAGCCTTATTGGAGATTATGGGAGCCAATTTGCGCACGAAAGAAAGCATCACTCAGGGCGAAAGTGAAGGGCGCAGCTTTTATGAAATCATCGAAGCCAGCTATCCCTTCGGCTGGCGTACTTTCGACCAGGCCTGCTTGGAAGCATACGAACAGGGGGCAATCACAGAAGAAACGGCGTTGCTTTATTGCAGCAAACGCGGACCTGTGACGCGCGGAATTGATAACATCAAAAAGGCGCGAGGCGAGTCAACCACCACCATGACTGATTTGCGCATGAAAATCGTGCCTGGGGCAAAAGCAGGTGCGCCAGCCACCGCAACTTTAAAGATCAAATAAATTTATGTCTGATCAATTTGATTTCATTAGCGCCACCGACAAACCCGCACTGCTTGCGATCACCGCCCCAGAGTGGTTGTCCGCCGCACAACTTGCGTTGCTCAGTACGGGTTACAAAGTTCATCAAATCATGAGCCATTCAGATTTTCCGGGGCGCTTCAGCCAGGTGCCTTATCGACTGGTAATTGTGGAAGAAGAATTTGGTGGCAACCCCGTCCACGAAAATTTAACGCTGCAAGTCTTACAACGCATGCCGATGAACCAGCGGCGTCATTCGACCATCTTGTTGCTCGGCAATTCTTATCAAACACTCAACACAGCCCAGGCGTTTCAGAATAGTGTTCATGCGGTGGTTAATTATTCAGAAATGAATTTGCTGGGACAGATCGCGGAGAAAGTTGTCACAGAAAACGATTTATTCCTGAATAACTTTCGCGAGATTCAATCGCGCGTCGCTCAAACCCAGAAATAACCGGCTGTTTCCGGTGAGCGGCGTGTGGCAGTTTGGAATCCATGTCACGACTCGACCAGATACTTGTTGAACGCGGTCTCTGCGAAAGCCGGGAGAAGGCCAAGCGCGCGGTTCTCGCGGGACAAGTTCGTGTGAACGAACAGCTCGCGCACAAGCCAAGTGACTCGGTTCGTGCCGACGATCAAGTAAGGCTTGTCGCCCCGGAAAAATTTGTCAGTCGCGGCGGGCAAAAACTCGAACATGCATTCAATTATTTTCAAATCGATGTCTCCGGACAAACGACGATTGATCTCGGCGCATCAACCGGCGGCTTCACCGACTGTTTGCTACAGCATGGTGCCGCAAAAGTTTTTGCAGTTGATGTCGGGCATGGCCAGATCGCCTGGAAATTGCGGCAGGACCCGCGTGTGATTGTCATGGAAAAAACTAATGCCAGAAACATCACCCCCGCGCTGTTTCCTCAACCGTTTTTTGGAGCGGCCATTTTAGTCATTGATTGCTCTTTTATTTCATTGCGGATGATTCTTCCCGCTGCGATTGCATTGCTGGCAAGTTCCGCTAAAGTCGTCGCGCTCGTGAAACCACAATTTGAAGCCGGGAAAACCGAGGTGGACAAGGGCGCCGGCGTGATCACTGATCCAGCGATTCACGAACGTGTCCTGCAGGAGATCAAAGTTTTTATTTCAGAAAGAACGACGTTGCTCTGGCGAGGCCAGACTGAATCTCCCCTGCTCGGCCCGGCCGGCAACAAGGAATTTTTAATCTTGCTTGAAAAAACTGCTTAAAAAAATCAAACGCGTTGGATTAATCACCAACCCAGAAAAGCCGGCCAGTCATGGCGCGGCGGAAAAGGCCGCATCTCTCCTGCTGCGGACGGGGCACAAAATTTCCTGTGACTTGGCGACCGCGGAAATGGCGAATTTTCCAGCAACCCATTTTCCCGATGCGGCGAGCCTCGCTCGCGCCGTGGATTTGCTACTGGTCTTCGGCGGAGACGGTTCAATGCTCCGCGTCGTCCGCGAAATTGACGGCGCTCTCACACCTATTGTTGGCGTGAATGTTGGACGGCTTGGCTTCCTTACCGCCGTACCTTCCAAGGAATTGCCTAACGCTTTGGAAAAAATTTGGAAAAATGATTTTCAGATTGAATCTCGTCCGCTCCTCGAAGCGCGTGGCGAGAGCAATGGAAAAAAAATTACGTTGCGCGCTCTCAACGACATCGTCATCAGCCGCGGGGTTGCTCCGCGCATGATCGAACTGGAAGTGACCGTCAATGGAAAGGTTCTCACTTGCTATCGCTGTGACGGTTTGATTATCAGTTCGCCCACCGGTTCCACGGCTTATTCACTTTCAGCGGGAGGCGCCATCGTGAGTCCCGACGCGCAAGTTTTTGCCATCACCCCAATCTGCCCGCATACGTTGTCCAACCGCTCTGTCATCGTCAGTGCCAGCGCGATTATCCAAGTCAAGGTGATCAGCGAAACTGTAGAAACCAGCGTAACCGCCGACGGGCAAGTGCAGGTTGATTTACTCGCAGGCGATGTAATCACAATTCGGCGCAGTCAACGCGCAACGCATCTGTTGCATCCGGGGGGCAGTTCCTTTTTTGACACATTGCGCCAGAAGTTGCACTGGAGTGGTTCAAACGTTTAAGAAACGCGCGCAGAAAATGATTTTAAATTTATGGTTCGATTAAAAGACATTGCCGAAAAAGCCGGACTTTCCGTGATGACCATTTCAAAGGCATTGCGAGATGCGCCGGATATTTCTGTGAACACCAAAGTGCGCGTCAAGCTTCTGGCCGAACAAATGGGATACGTTCCTGATTCGACCGCCCAAGGACTGCGCAACCGCACTTCCAAACTTTTTGGCTTGGTGATCCCTTCGCTGACAAACCCGATTTTCTCACGAATGGTGGGCGCCATCGAAGAGCGCACGCGCCACTTTGGTTACGATCTGATTCTTGCGCATACTTTGAATATGGTGGAGCGCGAGGAATCCAGCATTCGCCGACTTTTGTCGCGTCGTGTTGATGGCCTGTTTATTTCACCGGTATATCGACTTGCTCCGAGTGCTCCCATTTATGATGAACTAAAACGTCGTGGCACCCCTACAGTCATTCTTGGCCAATGCGGCCCGTTTTGCAGTCAGTTTACCAATGTCGAAAGCGATGATGTTGCTGGCAGCCATGCCGCAACGACTCATCTGATCCAACTGGGGCATAAACGAATCGCATTTTTCAGCGGACCGCTCGGCTCACCTTGGGCCCACGAGCGATTGCAAGGCTATCGCCGCGCCTTACGCGAAGCCGATATTGAACCCAATGATCGCCTCGTCTTTAACGCGGGCACAACCATCGACGAAGGTGCAAAAGCTGCTACGCAAATGATCAACGAATCGCTCGATGTAACCGCAGTGCAAGCGGTCAACGACCTCGTTGCGATTGGCGCGGCAAACCTTTTTCTCAATCAAGGAACTCGAATTCCAAAAGATCTTTCGATCGTCGGTTTTGGAAATATTTTAGCCAGCGAATATTTTCGTGTGCCGCTCACCACACTTCGCCAACCCAAACATCGCATGGGGGATGCCGCGATGGATTGCATGATCGACCTTTTGCAGGGCAAGCTCCCGGAATCAAAACGCCTTCCAGCCGACCTCGTGGTTCGCGCGAGCACTGCGATTGCTCCCATTTCTTCCCATCCCGCTCACGTCCTAATTCAAAAAACTAAACCTCAAATGACATTATGAAAAAAGTAATCATCGCAGTTATCGGAGTGGCTTTGATCGGCGTTATCGCATCCATAGCGGTGCCCGCCATCATGCACCGAACCGACGCCAAGGTCGCCAAGTTTACCCAGGACGCAGACAATCTCGTCCTCGGGTTACAGCAATATCGAGAGTTCATGGGCCATTTTCCGACGGGGAGCCTGATTGAGATTTCGAAAGCATTATCCGGCCGATCCACTCAAGGAGATAAAGCCGTGGTCATTATTGTCGGGGGAAAAAACGAATTGAACACCAAGGGTGAAATCGTCGATCCATGGGGAACACCGATTCAGGTCTATTTCTCGCAGAACGGTATTTTGATTCGATCAGCGGGCCCAAACAAAGTCTTTGAAGACAGCAAAGCGATCAAGCCGGATGATCTCCTTCGCTCTAGCTAGAAGCGTTGGTGCAGAAGAATAGCCTCCGAAAATTTTTGCCTAGGAGTTCCGCCGCCAGGCTGCGACGAACATCCCGTTTCCCCCAGTGGAATGCGGCCAAAACCATAGTCGCGTTGCCAGTTCAACAGGCTTGAAAGGGTTCTTCATTTCTAACCTCGTGAAATCCTTGCGTTCACTCTCGAAAAAATCTGCCACCCCAAGGCCCTCCTCCCGGGACAACGTGCAAACGGAATACATCAATTTTCCACCGGGCTTCACTGAATCCGCAACGTGCGCCAGCAATTTACGCTGGATCTCCGCCAACTCTCGAACATCGTTCGCTGATGCCGTCCAGCGCGCCTGCGGATTCCGATGCCAGGTTCCAATCCCGCTGCAAGGCGCATCCACCAGCACGCCGTCGAACTTTGTTTTCGTGGGAAGTTTTTTGCCTCCATCCCAAGGTGCGGCGCGATAGTTAAAAACTTTTGCGCGCGCCGTTCGTTGCTTGAGTTTTTTCAAGCGCCACTCCGCCCGGTCACTCGCCCAAATCAAACCTTTATTCTCCATCAACTCCGATAGGTGGAGCAACTTCCCTCCTTCGCCCGCGCAAGCGTCCCACCATGTTTCGCCCGGCTTCGGATCACAAATTACCCCAACGGCTTGTGAACTGATGTCCTGCAACTCAAAATCGCCATTATGAAATTCCGGTGTGCGAAATAGATCTTCCGAGCCGCGATATTCGATGGCATCGCTCAAGAGCGTATTCGACTCAATCAAAGAAAAGCCAGGCGCTTCAGCGAGGCGACCCGCTTGACCGCGTTTGGCCCGCAGCCAAAGCCTCGGCTCATTTTGTAACGAGCGAAGCCACTCTGGAGAAAACTCGACACTCTCTTTCACCCAGGCAGGAATTGCTTTGGCCAACAATTCGTCATCCGAGAATCGTTGCGGTTCACGAGCGAATCTTTCGGCGAGCTGTTGCGCTACGAAAATATTTCCTGCCGCCGGCTTTTGCGGATCAAGCCAGCCCAACCAACGGAAGTAGATGAAAACAGCGCGGCTGATTTCCCGACTTTCGCCACGGAGCAAACTGGTTTGCCGCTTGAGTTCAACCCGAAGCACAGAATCTGCGGGATGCTCGTAATCGGACCTGGCAATAATTTCTGCCGCGATCTTGAGAAGGCGTGATTCCATTTCGCAACCAAAAATCAGTAGTGTCTCAACCTCTAAATCAAGAGTTCTCCACCAATTGCCGCAAGACGAAAGGCAAAATCCCGCCGTGTTGGTAGTAATCGATTTCGATCGGGGTATCGATACGGCATGTGACGGGAATTTCCTCGGCTGTTCCGTTTGCTCGATTGATGCGTAGCGTCAAATTTTGTTGCGGACAAATTTCGGCATTCAACCCGACGACATCATAAGTCTCGGTGCCGTCTAGTTTCAAAGAATGCGCCGAAACGTCATCGTTGAATTGCAACGGCAAAACACCCATCCCAACGAGGTTTGAACGGTGAATGCGTTCAAAACTTTGCGCGACGACAACTTTCACGCCGAGAAGTTTTGTTCCTTTCGCCGCCCAATCGCGAGAGCTCCCCGTTCCATATTCGTGGCCGGCAATGACGATCAACGGTGTTTTGGTTTCCGCGTACTTCATCGCCGCATCAAAAATGCTCATCTGCTCTCCCGTCGGCTGGAACACGGTCACGCCGCCTTCCGTGCCAGGCACCATGAGATTCTTAATCCGCACATTGGCAAACGTACCGCGAGTCATCACCCGATCATTGCCCCGACGTGAACCGTAACTGTTGAAATCAAGAAATCCGACTCCTTGATCCATCAAATATTTTCCCGCGGGCGATGTTTTTTTGATGCTGCCTGCTGGAGAAATATGATCCGTCGTGACACTATCGCCAAAGATTCCGAGCGGACGTACTCCTTGGATTTCGCAAATTTCTCCCGGCTTCAAATCGAATTCCTTGAAAAACGGCGGCTCCTGGATGTAAGTGCTGTTCGCGTCCCAATCGTAAACGTTGCCCGCGCTCGAAGGGATTTCGTTCCACTTCGGATTTTGCTCGGCGAAATCGCTGTAAAGTCTTCGGAAAACTTCGGGCTTCAAAACTGTCTCCATTTGTTCCCGCACTTCACCGAGCGTTGGCCAAATATCTTTTAAGAATACATCTTTGCCGCCCTTGCCTTTGCCAATTGGTTCGGTGACCAGATTTATATCCACTCGGCCCGCGAGCGCGAAAGCCACCACCAACGGGGGAGACATCAGGAAATTGGCCTTGATGCTTTGATGAACGCGCGCTTCAAAATTTCGATTGCCGGAAAGAACCGACGCCGCCACCAGATCGTTTTTCGTCACCGTCTCTTCGATCTGAATTGCCAGCGGGCCAGAATTGCCGATACAGGTCGTGCAACCGTAACCAACCAGATTGAACCCAACCTCATCCAAATATTTTTGCAAACCGGCCTTCTCCAGATAATCGCTGACCACGCGCGACCCCGGCGCGAGCGACGCTTTCACTGAGGAGATCGGCTTGAGTCCTTTTTCCACCGCTTTTTTTGCGACCAAACCGGCTGCGAGCATCACGCTTGGATTGCTGGTGTTGGTGCAACTCGTAATCGCAGCGATCAATACGCTGCCATGGCGGATCTCATCGTCGGGAGATACTTCTGGAGCGTGAACAGAGTCTGGCGTGGGACGGTTGTTCGCCATTTCCAACTCTGTGGTTGGATTGGTATTTTTCTCCAGTGACTCGCGATGCGACACCGGTTTCTGACTGCCACCACCCGGCAACACCCCCGTGGCGAATCCGACCGGGAAGCTCCTGGACAATTCTTCGGCGGGTTTATTAAAGCCATTTTCACTGATCGGTTTTGAAAAGGATTTAACAAATTCTTCCTTCAACTTGTTCAACTCAATCCTGTCCTGCGGCCGCTTGGGACCCGCCACACTCGGAACGACGCTGTCCAGATCCATTTCGAGGCTGACGGAATAATTGATCTCACCCTTCTCTGGGGTGCCGAACAGGTTTTGCGCGCGATAATAATTTTCGTAGAGCTGGCAATGATCTTCGCTGCGACCGGTGGCCCGGAGGTAATTGACCGTCTCCTGATCGATTGGGAAAAAGCCCATCGTCGCACCATACTCCGGTGCCATGTTGGCGATCGTTGCACGATCAACCACAGCCAACGCCGCCGCGCCTTGTCCGAAAAACTCCACAAATTTCCCAACGACTTTGGCTTTGCGCAGCATTTGCGTAATCGTCAGCGCAAGATCGGTGGCCGTCACTCCTTCTTGCAACGCTCCAGTTAAATGCACTCCCACCACGTCGGGTGTGAGAAAATAAACCGGTTGCCCGAGCATGCCAGCTTCGGCTTCGATTCCGCCCACTCCCCAACCCACAATTCCCAAACCGTTGATCATGGTGGTGTGGGAATCGGTGCCGACGAGAGTGTCTGGATAGTAAACCCCATCTTTCGAGAGAACACCTTTGGCGAGATATTCCAGGTTGACTTGATGCACGATTCCGATTCCCGGTGGGACGACTTTGAACGTATCAAACGCCTGCATTCCCCATTTTAAGAGCTGGTAGCGTTCGCGGTTTCGTTGAAATTCCACTTCGAGATTGCGCATCATCGCGTCGGCGGTTCCTGAAAAATCGACCTGCACGGAGTGATCCACGACGAGGTCCACCGGCACCAGTGGTTCGATCATTTTCGGCTCTTTTTGCATCCGGGCAACGGCCGAGCGCATGGCGGCCAAGTCCACCAGCAGCGGAACTCCGGTAAAATCCTGCAAAACGATTCGCGCCACGACGAAAGGAATTTCTTCCGTACGCCGGGCCATCGGGTCCCACGTTGCCAGAGCGCGAATGTTTTGTTCAGTGACCTTTTTGCCATCGCAATTGCGGAGAATCGATTCCAGGACGAGCCGAATGGAAATCGGCAATTTAGAAATGACGCCAATGCCCGCTGCTTCAAGGGCTGGAAGTGAATAAAACGATCCGCGTTGCCCGTTCCCGAGATCAAATTCCCGGAGTGAATTAAATAAATTGTGCATAGTTTAAATTCTCGCTGCGCCCGCCGGGAATTCCGGTGAGGAAATCAAAATGAGGTTTGCCGGAAATCGTGTCAAGAAGCGTAAAAAAA
>JBKJOA010000067.1:0-4330 GCA_046593365.1 Limisphaerales bacterium | reverse complement strand
GCAGGTTCGGCAAGCACCGCCGACGTTTTTACTGTTCGTAAATCGCGACGATGTTTTCTCAGATCAATATGCAAAATATCTGGCGGGAGAAATGCGCAAAGCGTTCGGCTACGAAGGCTGTCCCATTCAACTGGTGCCCAAGCCGCGACCGAAGACCATTGAGCCGAAACGGCGTTGGAAATCGGCACCACGCGGCGCGGGTAAAGAGTGACAAAAAGTTGTTCACAACCCGAATTTGCGCGTTTTGTTTTTCTGTCGATAAACCATCAAATTAAAGGGGTTTTTCACGATTTTTCCGGCGAATAATTGTCAAATAACTTTTTTTCAAAAATCTTCTTGTAACCACTATATGTGGTGCTAAATTTTTGCCCACTCCCAACGGAATGGGGTATTTGAATCGCGAACGAATTATTCATTTGCCTGTTTAGTAGGGAAATTGTGCCCCGCCCGAGTTGGTCTCAGGTGGAGTGAGATAACTCAAAAAAACCTAAAAATCTAGCCGACACTTAAACCTATGATTGACGCCCGCGATCAAGTCATTTCCTCGCCGAAAACGCACGCCCGCCGTGGCGCGAATGTTACCTCCCGCAGCCCCAGCTCCCGCAAAGGCAATGCCACTAAAAGAACGCTGAAACTGCAACGCATTTTCAGTGACGCCAAAGTTAAACCGTTTGATCAGATCGAGTGGGAGAAGCGGACGGCGGAGATCACCGATGATGCCGGCAAAGTGATTTTCAAACAGGAAAACGTGGAGGTGCCGAAGTCGTGGTCGGTGCTGGCAACAAAGGTCGTGGTTTCAAAATATTTCTACGGCGAACAAAACACGCCGGAACGGGAGACATCGGTGCGCCAACTTATCCACCGAGTTTGCCGGACGATTGCCGACTGGGGTATTGCCGACGGATATTTCAGCAAAGAAGACGGCGAAATTTTCTTCGATGAAATGACCTGGTTGTGTGTGAATCAATGCGGCGCGTTCAATTCGCCGGTTTGGTTTAATATTGGTCTTTTTCATCAATACGGAGTTGGCAAAAACTCTGCGAAGGGCAATTGGTTTTATAACCGCAAGACGCAACAAGCGGAACGCGCACCGACCCAATACGAATATCCCCAGGGCAGCGCGTGCTTCATCCAATCGGTGCAGGACAATATGGAAGACATCATGCGTCTGGCTTACAGCGAAGCGATGCTCTTCAAATATGGTTCTGGGACTGGGACTGATTTGTCACCCATCCGTTCGAGCAAAGAAAAATTAAGCGGCGGCGGACGTCCAAGTGGGCCGATGTCATTCCTGAAGGTTTATGATCAGGTTGCGAACGTCGTGAAATCCGGCGGTAAAACGCGTCGCGCCGCCAAGATGAACACCTTGCGCGATTGGCACGGCGACATCGAAGAATTTATCGATGCCAAGCAACGCGAAGAAAAAAAGGCCTGGGCATTGATTGAGCAGGGCTACGACGGATCTTACAACGGTGATGCTTACGGCAGCGTGATGTATCAGAACGAAAATCTTTCCGTGCGCGCAAGTGATGAGTTCATGCAAGCCGCATTGGATGGCAAAGAATGGTGGACCCGGACCGTCACCAATCCCAAACCGCTCGAGAAAAAGGACGCGAGCAAGTTGCTGGACAAAATTGCGGAAGGAACCTGGATTTGCGGAGATCCCGGCATGCAGTATGATGGCGCGATTCAAAAATGGCACACCTGCAAAGGCACTGAGCCGATTCACTCGACGAATCCCTGCTCCGAATATGTTTTTTTAAACAACACGGCGTGCAATCTTGCGTCACTTAATTTGATGAAGTTCAAGCGCGAAGATGGCGTGTTTGACATTGAACGTTTCAAAGCAGCAGTGCGTGTCTTCATCACCGCTCAGGAAATCGTCGTTGATCAGGCCAGCTATCCAACCAAAGAGATCGCCGAAAATTCTCATATTTTTCGCACGCTTGGACTCGGATTCGCCAACCTGGGTTCGTTGATTATGAGTTATGGTTTTCCGTATGATTCGAACGAAGGCCGCGCACTGGCTGGTGCGATTACGGCGGTGATGACCGGACATTCTTACGAACAATCTTCTGAGATCGCGAGCGTCACGGGCGCCTTCGATGGTTACGAGGACACGCGTTGTTCTGGCGTGGCAAAACCGGTCAGCAAGAGCAATGTGGAATCAATGCTGGGCGTCATCAAACTTCATCGCGACGCTGTGGAACAAATTCAGCCGAGCAAGGAATTTACTTATCTCAAAGACGAAGCACGCCACTGCTGGGACCGCGCGCTGACTCGCGGAAAAAAATCGGGTTACCGCAACGCGCAAGTCACCGTGCTCGCGCCGACGGGCACAATTGCTTTCCTCATGGATTGCGACACGACCGGTGTCGAACCCGACATCGCGCTTGTAAAATACAAACTGCTCGCGGGCGGCGGCATGTTGAAAATGGTGAATCGCGGCGTCGGTGATGCCTTGCGTCGGCTCGGCTACTCTGAGAATCAAATCGTCGCCATCCTCGCGCACATCGAGAAGCACGACACCATAGAAGACGTTGAAGAAAACGGAGCGACGATTGCGAGTGGATTGAAGTGTGAACATCTCGCGGTTTTTGATTGCGCGTTCAAGGCCGCGAAAGGCAAACGCAGCATTGGCTACATGGCGCATTTAAAAATGATGGGGGCGACCCAACCGTTTATCAGTGGCGCGATTTCCAAGACCGTCAATTTGCCGAATGAAGCGACGGTCGCCGAAATTCGGAACGCTTACGTTGAAGCGTGGAAAATGGGATTGAAATGTGTGGCGATTTATCGGGACGGCTCGAAGCGATCCCAACCACTGAACACCAAACGAACCAATGAACGCGGCGGCAATACGGAACCCGATAACGCGCGCGTAAAAGAACTTGAAAATGAAATTGCGAAGTTGCGCCAGACTTCTGCTCAACCGTTGCGGCGCCGTTTGCCGGAAACGCGGTCGGCCATCACGCACAAATTCGACATTGCTGGTCACGAAGGTTATTTGACCGTTGGGCTTTTTCAGGATGGCCAACCGGGAGAACTTTTTATCACGATGGCGAAAGAAGGTTCTACCATTGGCGGTTTGATGGACAGTGTTGGAACTCTGACCAGCATGGCATTTCAATACGGTGTTCCCGTGGAAACCCTGTTGCGAAAATTCGCGCATCAACGTTTCGAGCCATCGGGATTCACGAAAAATCCGGAGATCCGCAATGCATCCTCGATCATTGATTACGTTTTCCGCTGGCTTGCGCTCACGTTCATTCCAGGTTACCGCGAGGCAAATCTCATGAGCTCGGCGCAACCGGAGTTGCTCATGCCCGGATTGGAAGAAGAATTAAAAAAGAAAATCAATCGTCCGGTTTCCGATCTCCCGCTTTCCGACGACACGGAAACCATCACGCTTGCGCCAACGAGGGCGGTGACAAACGGAAATGGCAACGGTCAGGGCCACGGAAAAGTGACTTCGACTGGTTTTGTAAATCAACTCGACGCGCCGACGTGTCCGAGTTGCGGCCATGTCGCCGTGCGCAACGGCGCTTGTTACAAATGTCTAAATTGTGGGGAGAGCTTGGGTTGTTCCTGAGCCGGGGAAAACACATCTGGCCGGAGATTTTTCTCCGGCCTTTTTTTGTTTGAAACGAGTCTGAGATTGCGGCGACTTCTCAGCGCAGTTACTTTTTTGGTGATGATAGATGTAACTGAAATTCAGCCGCGCGGTGACGCTGATTTTGTGACCCGCAGACCTTTACCGCCAGAAAGACTGGACTCGTTGTCTCGCGATATTGTGGCGCGAAAAAAAGAACTGAACGCGATCATTCTCGCTCACAACTATCAGGTCCCGGAAATCCAGGATGTCGCGGATTTTGTCGGCGATTCACTCGGGCTTTCGCAACAAGCGGCAAAAACGAGTGCGGACGTAATCGTGTTTTGCGGCGTCCACTTCATGGCGGAAACGGCGAAAATTTTGAACCCAAATAAAATTGTTATTTTGCCGGATAAAGATGCGGGCTGTTCCTTGGAAGAAAGTTGTCCCGCGCCAAAATTACAAGCGTTGCAGACGACCAATCCGAATTTTTATACGGTCACTTACATTAATTGCAGCGCGGAAGTGAAGGCGTTGAGCGACGTGATTTGCACGAGCGGCAACGCTGTGAAAATTGTGAATGCTTCGCCGAAAGAACGCGATTTACTCTTTGTGCCTGACGAGAATCTGGGCGCGTGGGTGATGGAGCAAACAGGCCGGCCTATGACTCTGTGGAGGGGAAATTGTTATGCGCATGTCGAGTTTACCCATGCCGGAATTGTCCGCATTCGCCAGGAA
>JBKJOA010000442.1:0-2937 GCA_046593365.1 Limisphaerales bacterium | reverse complement strand
TGCACAGATCGAGAACCGATTCAACCCGAACTCCGAAGTTGGGTAGCGCACGCGGCCCGCGTGCTGGCTTGGGCGGCTCGCCCAAGCTTCGTTCCACACTTCCGTCCGGGACCACTGATGGCAAAAAGTTTGTGAGATGAAATTTTCGGCGGGCCACCGAAAATCGCACGCCAGCGGCGTGCGCTCCCCGGATTTCATCGTCCCACATGTTCTCAACTTCGGACTTCAGGTTTAAGCAACCATGATTCGATCGAGTTGCGCAGCGTGGGCTTCGAGCGTGGTATCGGTCCAAATAACGAAATCGGATTTAGCGATTTTTTTTTCGACGGGCCATTGCGAAGCGAGACGCAACTCGATTTGCTCGTTACTCCATCCACGTTCATGGAGGCGCTGCCGCTGGGTTTGGTTGGAACAAGCGACACAAATGACAGAGTCAAATTCACTCTGGGCATCGGTTTCAAATAATAAAGGGATGGTCACAACTCCAATAGCACATCCCACTGCTCGCCATTTTTCTACCTCGGCTTTCCAGAGTTCACGAATGCGAGGGTGCAGGATATTTTCCAGACTGCGCAAAGCGGTATGATCACGAAAAACTCTGCGAGCCAATTCGTCGCGTCGAAGCTGACCTTCGGAGGAAACGATGGAAGGACCGAACAACTCGATTATTTCTGCAAAAGCAGGGAGGCCAGGCTCAACCAGATTGCGCGCCAAAATATCGGTGTCAATGGTTGGTATAGATCGTTCAGAAAGCAGACGGCCAGAGGTGGTTTTCCCCATGCCGATGCCACCGGTTAAACCAAAGAGTTTCATGACTCCGAAGTCGAACGCTGATCCAATGACTCAGCCTAGCGGCAATGCCCGCCCCTTATGGCTGAGGCTCCTGAAGAAGCATTGAACCACTCTGCTTATCACTGATGAAGAAACCCATTGCACTTTTCTGCTGCTGCAAGACCACACCTTTGATCGGTGAAGTGGCCTTGGTTTCAGGATGGATGAAGGTTCCGTTCAACAACCCATTCGGTAAGCTGATCTTGAGTTTCAATCCATTTGTGCCGGTCGTGACCGTAATCAGATTTGCATCGGTAAGAGTGACGTCGTTGGTAATTGCTGAAACCAAGTTGTCGCTGCTCAATGTGACGACGCCGTTGGTTAAATCAATTACACGAACACCATTGGTTGGAACCACATAGCTGGAGCCGAGGACGGTGGACTGGTTGGTAAAGCCACCTTGATAATTGCGGCCCGGAACTGGCGTTTTGATCCAGTTTAAATTGCCTTCAAAGCTACTCGTTTCGCGATTGGTAAATGTCACCCAGCTCAGAATAGAACCCTTGCCATGATAGAGAGGAACGTAAAGCGGCCACTGCCCATTTTTGGAAAGATTGACGACCTGATTGATTTCCGTTCCGTCCGACAACATCCCTTTCAAGCGCAGATCACCCTTGGAACTAACCCGGACTGTGCCGAAACTATTTCCTTTTGGACCCACGGAAGAAATGCTGTCGCCCGGAATGGCCATTGTGTATTCACCAGCTTGCGCAAAAGATCCGAGGGCACGCGCACGGTCGCCCACAAAGTTGGCCGTCCAACCATTGTTGCTCACGACACCCTGGACTTGATCTGTCCCGTTGGTCATATCCAGTTGGAGAGTGAGGTTGAGCGATGGGTTCTTTGCACGATGAACGGAAACATTGGCGTAACCAGCGGAATCGAAACGGCCACGGAACGGATAACCTTTTCCAATAAATACTTTTCCAGTGAACAATCCTTTGCCGGTCATCTTAAATGTAACGAGACCCGAACTTTGGTGTTGAACGTTGGTCGGCGATTCCGAAAACAAGCCATTGTAAACGCCAGTGACAGGCTCAAACGGATTCGGGCCGAAATTAGCCTGGATTACCTGGTTGGGTTTCATTACGAAGCCCAATTTAGCATTGGACGAAACAACGCTTTTAGACCATCCCTCGAAGAGTTGTCCACGCGCCGCTTTCGCTGTCATGGAATACTTATGACCGATATCGAGCTGCCGACCATCCAGATTGGGCTGAACCGTTCCCAACCCATTGACGATCACAACCAGTTTATCTCCCAGTCCTTGAGGAATTTCTCCGGTAAATTGCACAAACCGTCCAGGAAACAAGGTTTCAAGAAGGGCGCTCTGACTGGAATTGCGATAGTAAATTTTGAAGTCAGGATCAATAACAATGACTTGAGCCAGCGTGTTTGTATCAAATCCCAGCGGGTTATTGATTTCCAGCGTGTTGACGTAAAGGGCGTTTCCAGAGCCGGTTCCAGAAAACCGCAAAAGCGCTACATCGCTCAGGATTGTTAAGTCCAATTGGCCGAGCGTCGCATTGTTGAGGAATCCGGACCCATCAGGGCCCAAGTCCACTGCGCTCCAGAAGTGTCTGATTTCAGCAAAGGATGAATCCGGCGCAACGGTTTCGATTTTCGTCCCATAAAGATCACCGTTGAAGGGTGCGCTGAGGAGAGAAAATCCGTCCGTAACTCTCCAGAAGTTGTGGATGGTAGATGCGATATTTAACGAACCGTCGGATATTGTTCCATTGACATCAATGACAAGTTGTCCCCGGCCATCTTGCGTAACTTCCTGAATCACTTCCACAAAGTCGTTGAGGACCGGGTCGAAAACGAAGTTCGTAAAGGTAAACAGCACATCAATACCCGCACTGATGATTGAATTGGTGACAAATAGATTTTGGGAGGTTAAGTAAATATCGTGTGATGCCCGCAATGTGGTTGGTTCAACACTACTGCTGATTTCCGTGTTAGTAGCCTCAATAATAATCGAACCTGCGCTGTTTGCCTGAATAGATCCCGTGTTTAGAAATGAGTCTGATTTGAACAAAGGCGCAACCGCTGTGATGGAACCATGATTGATGATGCTGTCCCAACCATTTTCAGTATCAAATC
>JBKJOA010000316.1:0-6622 GCA_046593365.1 Limisphaerales bacterium | reverse complement strand
CCCAGAGTGATGCCAGAGGTGTTTTCTAAATTGGACTCCACCTTCGTCATTTCAATTGCCGAATGGTTACAAGGCAACTTCCCTTTTCACAATCGGGTAAACCCTTAAATACAAATGGAACACGCTGTGCCGTCACCGATTGGAATCAATCAAACAATAATGCGGGAAGGAATTCTGTGCGCACGTCTTTCATTGCGAGTCTCGTCAAATGGTTGATTCTTGTGGAAACTTAATTTCTCATTAAAGTGTCAGACTTGACGACATTGCGACGACCATGAAAAACAAAAACCTCACGATTTTGGCCATTGATGATTCCAAGGATGACCAATTGCTGATTACGCGTGCGCTTCGTCTCAACGGTGTGACGTGCCCGATTCATTGGGTCGGCGGCGGGCAGGAAGCGATTACCTATTTGATGGGAGAAGGAAAATTTTCTGAGCGCTCGCTCTTTCCCTATCCCTCGTTTGTCATGACTGATTTGAAGATGCCAACGGGGGACGGGTTCACCGTTCTGGAGTTTCTGAAGAAAAATCCCGAGTGGGCCATCATTCCCACGGTCGTTTTTAGTTCATCGGAAGACATGGATGATATCAAAAGGTCTTACATGCTTGGAGCGGGATCTTACATTGTGAAACCGGGGAATTTCGTCGAGATGCGCCGACGCCTGGGGATTTTTTATGCGTATTGGATGGAGTGCGAGACACCCCAAACCGATTTAACGGGCAAGCGGGTGGATACCGACAGCGAAGGCAAGCTGGGCGCGAGATTTGTAAACCAGCATAACAACGAAAAAGTTTAGCTTTATTTTTTATCCGGCGGATTTTTCTCAGCGCACACGGAATTGGAAAGTTTCGGAATATTGCACTTTTCCCAAAAGTGGAAAAGTAACCGGACAATTTCGGTGTAGGCATCCGCATTGGAAGGCTTTTGTAAATAACAATTGGCATGAAGCCGGTGCGCTTTGACGATGTCGCTTTCCATCGCCGATGAGCTGAACACGATGACTGGAATGACGGAACATTCAGGGTGATTTTTCAGCCACTTCAAAACCTCAAACCCATCGCACAACGGCATTTTCAAATCAGTGATGACCACTCCTGGAAATGGGTGTTTCGTTCGGTCAGAGTAGGATTCGTCCCCGCGCAGATAAGCGATGGCCTTCAATCCGTTTTCCACGATCTCGACGGGGTTGCGGATTCCTATTTTTTGTAAAGTTCTTTGCAGAATGAAGGAGTCGTTCGAATCATCTTCGACAATCAGGATCGGAGGCTTTTGATTCCACATGAGAAGAAAGTTTTAATCACTTACGGAATTTTGCAACCATCAAACCGGAAGACAACTCCTCGTGGAAAAATTCGGGCGGCATGGCCTTACGGTTATCCGTCTTTTTTCCTTCATGTTCGTTAAGAGCCTGTTTGAAAACTCATTGGGCTTCAACCCGGCGGCGTTCGGAGTTCCGCCTTCAGGCGGTTTCCGCGCTCTGCCGCCTGAAGACGGAACTCCAAACCGGGGTTTTCAAACAGGCTCTCACCCATTCACCCGACGCTGTCCACCAATTCGAGGCCAGGCCAATTTTTCGCAAAGCTGTTTCGCGGCTGGCCGGGTTCACTGCAACCACGTCAAAGCCGGACGGCGCAGTGTTTCGACGAACACATTTTCATCCACGAACCTGGCGCGGCCTTTTTTTTCGTCTCCATCAAGGAAGCTGATGAAATCCAACTGTGCATTGGTGGTGCCGCGTTCGTTGGAAAATTTGCGCACGATTTCCAGCGCGGGCATCGTTTTCGTTCCTAGAATTTCGACGAGCGGAAATTGGATGTCGCCATCGTAGGCGCGATAAACCAGTTCGGTGCAAACCAATTTATCCGTCGTGAAAAAATCGAATTCAAAATCGTAGGGCTTGCCAACATGACTGAAAGCGCGCGCAATGGCTTCGCGGATGCGCGCCTCCGCGAGTCGCGGACGCACCACCGCCGCTGAATCGCCACCACCAATGGAATGTTCCAGCGACGAAAAAACGACGCCTTCGCTGACTGCTTCGATGATGACATGCTCGTGGCCGGCTTCATCGCGACCAAGAAATTCCTGCCAATGTTTTTTTAAACGTGGATCGTCGGACAAACCCAGCTTTTCCAAATCGGCTTTCGTTCCGACGTAAAGCGCGGAGTGCGGCCAATAGCCGGGTAAGAATGCATTTGATAAAAACCAGTTTCGCCGTTCGATGATAATATCGCCAGGCCGCAATTTATTCCGCAACTCAACAACTTGTTGCGGCTGAATGAGAGACTTTCCCTGGCGCGGTTCGCGAATTTTCGTGTCGCCAATCAGCATTGAGACAAACGATTTGATTTTGTAAATCGGTTCTTTGCCTTCGGCGGTTGCGTCGGCAATGCTGCCTTTCAAGGTTTCTTTGGCGAGCATGGGTTTAAATTTTTTGACGCTTTCGACGGAGTGTTGAATGGCGGCGTGAAAAGCCACGTAAGGCGCCTGATCATTCAAGCCATTTTTCTGAAACGCAGGTTGAAGGTGTTGATATTTTTTCAAAGCCTCGGCGAACATCTTGCGATTCTCCGGCTGAATCAAATTGCGATGAATGGTGTCGAGGAGGTTCGGCGGAATTCCCCAAAGCGGTTCGGCCTCGTTGAGTTTGCGAATCGCGACAGGGTCTTGATGTTGCGAGACAAATTTCAGCGATGCTTCGTAAAGCCCGGCGCCAGCGGTCAGCCCATCGAGAAAACTTCGCAGGCGCAACTTCTCATCGGTCACCGTCTCATAAGTTTGATATTTCCAAACGAGCCGCAGCAAGGCGGTGCGATAATTCAGATAGCCTAACAAAAGTTTACGAATCGCGTCGTTGTCGGCCTGGCGATAATAAGTGCGTTGTTCTGACGCAAATTCACGGCGAAGTTCGGCGGCACGAATTTCCAACTCGCTCAAGCCGCCGAGAATATCGAGCAGCGCTTTTTCATCTGAATCGAGTTGGGCTGAAAGACTTTGAGTGGAGACATTGCTCCAATTGGGTCCGGCGAATTGCAATTCAACAAGCCGATTGTTCTTAAAATGATTCGTGCTCCAGAGAAATAATCCGGCGAGCACCGCCAAAACCAAAGTCCAACGCAACGCGACTCTAAAAACCATTTTCCGTGTAATTTCTATTTCCAGGGCGGCTGGTTCAGCGGGACAAAACTGATTGTAAGCTTCATCTAATTGTGAAAGCTGGGCGCGCAATTTATTTTGTTCGTCACGAAGTGCGGCGATTTGTGAAGGGCGCACGAATAAAAGAAAATGTTCTTTCCAGACGCTGGCATTTTGCTTTGAGCGGGAAAAATAATTCAAAGCCAGAACACCCGCGAAAGGCATTGCCGCCGTCCAGATCCAGGCGACCCAGGGCAAAAAATATCCAATCATCCAGCGCCAAACTAAAAAATACCACGCGGCGAAAATCGGGATGCCGATACCGAGGCGCACGAGCGATAGGGTCATCTTGCCGGGCTGGCGGATGAGATAACTGATTCCACGAACGAGCAGAAATGGGGCGACATTGTGAACTGCCCCGAGGAAAGCAGGAACTAAAACCAGGATGAGCCAAAGCGTGTTTCCCGCCATTCGCAAAGGGCGCCGCCATCCGCGCGACCAAAGGAGCCGCGAATTCATTTTTATTCCGACGGAGTCTAATTTTTCGCGAAACCGTTTAATGCCAACCGCTACTCTCGTGACGCGATGGCGATCGTGTTCGGCGAAATAATTGATGCCATCGGCAATGCGTTTCCGTTGTCGAATCGCGGCCACCGGTTGTTTTTTATTCCGGGGTGGAACAAGAATTTCCAGATCGCGAAGAAACGGTTCCCAGCTCTCTTCGTTCAAATGGACGACGACCTCTTTCAAGCGGCGATCAATTTCCGCCGTCAGCGCGCGGAAAATTTGGGGTTCGTCGCCCGTTTGTTTCGCAAGCCAAACGCTCATTGAAATGGGTTCGCCAACCCGCACCCAAATCGAACTGCGAAAACGTTCTTTGCGTTCGTAATTAATTCCGACTGGAACAATGGTCAGTGAATTCGCCCCATTTTTGAATGCGGCAAGGGCGATGCGCGCCGCGCCGGATTTAACTCGATCGACTTTCGTCGCATCGTGAGATTTGCCTTCGGGAAAAATTCCCACCGCTTCATTGCGCTGGAGAAAATCGGCGGCGGCACTGAGTGATTTCAAATTGTTTTTCACTTGCGTCGGATCATCGCTGCCGCGATAGGCTGGAACCATTCCGAGCGCCCGCAACGCAGTGCCGAAAATGGGAATTTCAAAGAGTGGCGCTTTGGCCAAAAAAAGGACGGGGCGCGCAGCGGTCAAGCCCAGGATAACAGGATCGATGAGCGAGTTTGCGTGATTGGCGACGAGAAGAACCGGTCCAGATTTCGGAATTCGATGGCGTTCGCTGATTTCGATTTTCGGATAATAAATTCGAACCAGTGCGCGAACAGCGGTCCGAACCAAACTAAAATTTTGGCGGGAGTTCGTTAAAAGTTGTTGAGGAAAATTCACATTTTCCTGAGTTGATGGAGCAGGTGATGCACGAACGCAACGTTGTCGCATTGGAGATAATGCATCGCTCCGCCCATGCGGGAAAAGCTTTTGCAGAAGCGCAAATAATAGGCGGGATTGTCTCTCGGCGGTTCACCCTGGATCCAATCCCAGTTGCCGCCGTCCTGCAAATCGACGACGTAAATGGTGTGGTCGTGGATAATTTTTCGCCCAGCCTGGATGCGGAGATTGTTCACGCAGCTAATACTTTTTTCAAAAACCTGCGGACCCATGATCGCGGATCCAACCGAAAGAACGACGCCGCCCTCGACATTTTCCACCGCAGCTCCGAACTGCCGAAAATCAATCGTCGCCGCCCGACCAATTACTGCTCCATTAAACATCGGATGATTGGAAATAATGTCGTAGCCAATGCCGGGATGGACGGTGAGCGGAACCCGATGCTTGAACGCTTGTCCCATGACGGAACTGCTTTTCCAGGGATGTTTTACCTCGTGTCGCCCATCTGCGATTTGGTGGAGAAGCATTGTTTGAAGCAGTTCGGCCCGAGCGGGCGTGAGTGGATGTGAAGGCTCGGTTTTAAGAAAACGTTCGAGCGCATCGGCAGATGGAAGAGTGACGCCGTCTTCCCAAATAAATTTGCCGAGACTTTCGCCGTAGCCTTTTTCTTCCAACGCACCGGCGAGAAGGGCCAGTTGAACATAGCGCCCTGTTTCATTCCACGTTCCAAAAGTTCCAGTGGCGACATTTTTCTCGACGCTCTCGGTCGAGCGACCTAGAAAAGCAAATTCCCAATCGTGAATTGTTCCCGCGCCGTTGGTGGCCAGATGTGTAATCCAGTTTTGGCTGATCAATTCATTTAGAATCTCCGCACCGCCATTTTTAACGAGGTGCGCTCCGTAAATGAACATGACACTCGAGTTGCGCTTTTTTGCCGCGAGAATTTTTTTTGCGCATTCCTGAATCTGCCGAAGGTTTTCCGCGCCACAAACCGGAGGAGCGGAATCGGGTTTGATGGAAATATCTTCGACGCTGGTTTGGCTGAATCGTTGTTCCAGGGGAAAGACTTTAAGTTTGGTTAAATCCAGAGGCACGGGCGGTTTGGGGTGGTCCGGCATAAACATTTGCTCGCCAGTAAAAATCCTTTCCCATAAAAGTCAACCGTCCGAAAACAAACTATGAACACCAACAACCTCCAATCGGTCGCGCAATGGAAAGACAAAGGGATCACTTATGCCATCGAGCACGGTGGCTCGATTCTTTCCGCTATTATCATTTTTATCGTGGGTATTTTCATTGCGGGGTGGCTCGCGAAGATGATTCTGCGTGCGCTCGAAAAGAAAAATCTGGAGCCGCCCGTCAAAATGTTGATTGGCCGGATCGTCCGGCTGGTCATTATTATTTTTGCGACGGTCATTGCGTTGGGTACCTGTGGCGTGGCCGTGATGCCGCTCGTCGCGGGGATCGGCGTCGCGGGTCTTGGGGTCGGCCTGGCCATGCAAGGGGTGCTGAGTAACATTGTCGCCGGAATGACGATTATTTTCACCAAACCATTTCGAGTAGGCGAATACATCCAATTGAATGCAGTGGATGGGCTGGTTTCTCAGATTGAGCTTTTTTCAACCACACTCGCTCATCCAGATCATTCGCGTATTGTGATTCCGAATCGAAAAATCGTCGGTGAAATTTTGCATAACTTTGGAACCATTCGACAACTTGATCTATCCGTTGCGGTCAGTTACGGAACCGACCTCGACCTTGTGCAAACGGCAGTCCGCGAAATCCTCGCCGCCAACCCGCGTATTTTGAAAGACCCTGCGCCAGTGTTCGGCATCAGAACTCTCGCCGATTCTTCCATCGTAATCGCCGTCAAACCCTGGACGAAAACGGGCGATTTTCTTCCGGCTCATGCAGAGTTGAATCTGGCCATCATTGAAAAATTTCGTGAACACCATATTGAAATTCCATATCCACAACGACAAATCCGCCTGCTTAATGATCCTCAAAAATTTCTTACTCAATTATCTCAATGAACAATTTACTTATACCTCGGCGTGAATTTGTAAAAAAATTAGCTGTTACCAGC
>JBKJOA010000213.1:0-3164 GCA_046593365.1 Limisphaerales bacterium | reverse complement strand
AGGTTCCAAACTCGAACCAGATCAGGAAATTGGCACTCCGCACAAATCGCGTTTGAATGATCGCAAAAATCTCTCACGATTTGCAACAAGCCCTGTTGCGCGGCAGCGGTTTTAAATCTGCGGGGCAAAGATCCCGCCAATAGCCGTTGCCGGGCCAGTCGCAGGACTGAATTATCTTCCGCCGCCGGCCATTCGAAAAACAGTTGTTCCGCACGCCGTTGCAGCAGGTTATTTTTTCCCACCACCGCGCGAATCCAGAGCCAGGGGAGAATGACGTTGACGGCCAAATCCGAGATGCGCGCCGCCCCGATGAGCGGCTGCGTTTCCAGCAAACGCACCGATCGAAAGCTCCAATGCCGAGACCAGAACTCGTCATCGTTGACTTGCAGCAATTCAAGCAACGTCGGTAAAGGATCTGCGCTGAACGAGTTGGATAACCATTTTTCCAATTTGGGAACAAATTTTTTGTCAGCAACCCAATGCGCGGCGAGCGCCAGCCGTCGCTGCGGGGAATTCGCCGGGCGCAATCCGTGGAAACGCCACAAACTTTTCGGAAAAATCAAATCGTTGGAGGCGTGGCGTTCGCGCCACCAGATTTCCCAAATGCCGCGCAGATACGCGTCGCTTTCGGATTTCTCGGGTTGGGTCGGAAGCAAGCCGCTCATCCCAAACAGCCACGCTTGCCAGAAGAGCGCCGAACGTTTCTCATCCGCGACTCTCGGCAGCAGTTCCGCCAGCCGTTGCATCGGCCACACATTGTTTTTGTAACCGAGCGCGCGGAACAGTCCTTCCCACAACGCTTGCTCCCAACCGGCTTCGCGCGCCCGCGCTTGAAATTCATTTGCCTTCCGCTGGAATCGCACGAAGGCCGCCTGCTGCAACAGCTCTGTCAATTTTTCTTCGGACAATTCACAGAGCGGGGCGCAACATTGACCCGCGAGCGACTGTGGATAATTTTGCGCGGCTTCGCTGCCGAGCCACAAATCGAGTTCCTCGACGGGCGAATCCAAAAAAGTTTTCAGCGCCAGGGCCGGTGCCGGTGCGCCGGAATCCGAGTCAGATTCCCAAAGAACGTGCAGAATCACGTTTTTAAAATCCGGGTTGCGATCATGCCCGTGATCGCGCCAGCCCTCAGGGCGCAGATCAATTTCCACATCGCCGCTCTTTGCCAGTTCGTCGCCAATTTGCACAACCGCTCCTCGAAAATCCGGCCCGGATTCACGGTTCCAAAAACCAGGATGAAGAATACGGACAGGTCGCCCGTCCAAAGTTCTCAATTGATCGCGAAGGAGACGTTGATGATACCAAATAATTTGCAAGAGCCGCTCAGGCAGGCGCGCGCCGACATCCCGCAAGAGAAGAGTCCGCCCCTGTTGGCGCCACGCGGCGTAAAAGTTAGATTCAGGCGAGGACACCGGCATTGCTTTTCGGCGGATGCTTTTGCAAAGTCAAGCCTCAGAAAAGCCCGCACCCCCGGGTTGGCGGCAAACTTGAACGGGGCGGCACTTTTTTTGTCCTCAGAATTATGCGTCTTTTAAATGCTTATTCGTTTCTTCGGCACAATTGGAAGGCTGAGTTCAAAGTCCAAAAACCAAAGGCCAACGTCCCCGACTTTAGACTTTGGACTTTGGGCTTTAGACTACTGTCCGTTTGCGCGATATTCTCATCGGCAAATTTAAACGCCGCCATTTCTGATATTCGTCGGGACGCGACGGTGGATGCGATTCAACGAGTCATGCCCAGCGTCGTCAATATCCGCACGGAAACAATTGTGCAAAGCAGCGATCCTTTTGAATCCATGTTCCGACAATTTTTTGATCCCTATCATCGCAGCCAAAAAAGCCAATACAGTCTCGGGTCCGGAGTGATCATCGACGAAGACGGTTATATTTTGACGAACCTGCACGTCGTGCGTCGCGCCAACCGCACGCAGATCAAATTGTCCGACGAAGAGGGCGGCGGCGAATACGAAGTGCAACGGATCAGCGGCACCACGCGAAGTGATGTGGCGCTTTTGAAAATTATTCCCAAGAAGCCCGGCGAAAAATTCAAAGCCGTCAAATTTGCCAAAGACGACGATTTGCTGCTCGGCGAAACGGTCATCGCTTTGGGAAATCCTTTTGGACTGGGCGGCTCGGTCAGCCGGGGGATTCTGAGTGCCAAACGTCGCGCGCTCCCGAAGGAAAATGAGCAACTCGACATTCCCAACTGGCTTCAGACGGACGCCGCCATCAATCCGGGAAACAGTGGCGGCCCACTCGTGAATTTACGCGGCGAGTTAATTGGTTTGAACGTGGCCATTCTCGCCCAAGCGCAAGGAATTGGTTTCGCCATTCCCGTAAAACACCTCAGCGAAGCGCTTTCCGAAATTTACACACCCGAAACGGCGGATCGCTGGTTTGGTGTCCGGTTGCAATCCACTTCTTCCCCGCTCGTGGTCACCTCCGTGCAAAAAAGCAGCCCTGCCGAAAAAAGCGGCCTGAAAACCGGCGACCAGATTTTGCAGGTCAATGGCAAAGCGCCGAAAACTTTTATCGAATTCAATAACTGGCTGCGGGAGAGCAAACAGGAAAGTTTTCGCCTGAGCATCCAGCGCGGAACCGAACGGCTCGATCTCGCCGGGCAAACCATTTCCTTCGCCCAAATCATCCGGCAAAAACTGGGCATTGATGCGCAGGAATTGACCGAAGATCTCGCGCCGCGGCTTGGATTAAATCCATTCGTCGGTTTGATCGTGGCGGGAGTGGATAAAAGCGGTCCCGCGAGCGCCGTTGCGCTGGAAAGAAATTTCATCATCACCGAAATCAATGGGCAAGACCTGCCCAATCTGCTCAAAGCGGTGAGCGTGATCAGCGGACTGAAAAAGGGTGATCCCGCCAAATTAACCCTCCTGGTTCCGCAGCGACGCGGCAATTACCTCGTTGGCTATGAGACGGGAACCGCCACGTTGAAAACGCGTTGACCTTCGATTTTGTTCGCTCAACCTGCCGTTGCTGAATATTTTCACGCTTGACCATGACGAACAGTTTGATGATCGAAGTTGCCAATTTGACCAAGCGTTACGCGGGAAACACGGCGGTTTCAGACCTTTCCTTCACCGTCGGTCGTGGAGAAATTGTGGGGCTGCTCGGGCCCAATGGCGCGGGAAAAAGCACCACCATGCG
>JBKJOA010000143.1:0-5719 GCA_046593365.1 Limisphaerales bacterium | reverse complement strand
GATTTGATTATTGACTGGCCCGTAATAATCTACCCACTGCGCTCGCTTACCCCACGTTTCACCGTCGCGCACGCCTTCACTGTTAACGATATGGCCTTCGCCCTTTTTTCCTTTCGGCTGAGCGAGACGCATCGTTTCCGCCATACGAATCGCCATCGTTCCTTCTTTCGTATCGCCCATTCTTAATTCGCCATTAGAAGCATGCAACGTGATGTCGTAGTCGACGACTTGCATGTCAGAATTGCCGGAAAAACGAATTGATCTGTAATCGGTCGCAATGACTTTTCCATCTTTGGCGACCCATTTATTTTGTGAGCGGATGACGCCGGCTTTTCTCCCCGAACTGACTTCCAGAAACTTTTCGTGAATGGTTTTTCCTGAATTCTCTCGCTCCGTCCAGAAGTCAACGCCATTCATGTCGCCGTGCGCAAACCAGAGTGAGCGGTGATGGGGATGGTCATGCTCCTCGCCTTCCGTCTCTTTCATCGGCCAATTGCGGGTCATCGGCAATTCGCCCGGTCCAAGAATGGGATAGCAATAGGGTCGGGGAACATCTTTATAGAAATATTCCGTGAAAAGCTTTCCATCAATTTCCACTCGAAGGCGGTCATCCAGTTTGGTGATTTGAACTCCTTGCCTGGCAGACGCGACAGGACTTTTCTCTGCGGAAAGAGCAGGGGAAACTCCCGCCAACAAAATGAACGCAGCCGCAAGCCGGGAAAATATTTTTGGAAACATGATGGTTAACTTTGCGCAATCCCAGCCAAACAGGTCAATAAAAAATCAGAAAAGCTATTGGCCGCTGTCGGTCAAAGACCGTTATCCAACTTGTCACCAATCTTCTTCGAGGGGTTTGTTGAAAACACGCGTTCATTCGGTTGCGCTCTGCCGCGTTTGGACGCCCGGATAAATTTTGTTCTGGCGCTATTTTTTTCAGGATGCGGCCCTGTGAATTTTTGCTCATGCGGCCACGGATAATAAATTTGCCCCGCACCTGGATCAGTCGGACCGGGAGGAAGTTCTTTTTGCCACGCCAAAATTTTTTCACTGAGCCGAGTGACGACATCGGGTTGGCGATCCGCCACGTTGTTCAATTGCGGAAGATCTTTTTTAACATCGTAAAGTTCCACGCGGACGCAATCAGGATATATTAGCAACTTCCAGTCCCCGTCGCGAATCGCCAGCATCGGGCTGTGGTGAAAAGGCTCGCCTGGGATGCGGAAGCGCCACTCCCACATGAGCGGTGTGGCACGTTCGCGCGCATTTCCCGAAAAGATGCCGCTCACATCTTCGCCGTCCAGTTTATGGCCAGCCGGAATTTTAACGCCTGCAAGTTTGCAAATACTCGGCAGCCAATCCACTCCGGCGAGAACAGAATTGTCATCAACCTTTCCAGCGGGAACCTTGCCCGGCCAGCGAACGATTCCCGGCACGCGAACCCCGCCTTCGTAAAGGCTGCGTTTGCGTCCGCGGAACGGTCCCGCGCTGCCAACGCCGCTATGCCCTGCGTTGCTGACGTGAATATCTTCCGGGCCATTGTCACTGGAAAAAAGAACGACGGTGTTCTCAGCGAGGCCAAGTTTGTCGAGTGACTTGAGGAGCCGGCCAATCTGTTTATCCATGTCCGTAATCGAGCCGTAAAAAATTTGCGCGGCGCTTTTGAACGGAAAATCTTTTCCGCCGGGTTGCAAATATTCGTAGGGTTTCATCTGTTCCTCCGTGGGATTCAATGTGGCGTGAGGAACCAACATCCAGGCATTGACGTAAAATGGTTTGTCCTTGTGCGCGGTAATAAAACGGATCGTTTCATCGACAATCGCGGCGGAAGATTTCGCGCGAAAATTCAAATCTGGCTCATCCCAGCCCGGGCCATTGGCATTGATCGTGCGTGTTTCATCGAAGCCATAATCCTTCGGTGGAGGAGCGCCTTCGCCGTGGCCGAGATGCCATTTGCCAAAATGCGCGGTGGCGTAACCCGCTTTTTGCAGCAGCGCCGCGACGTTCGGCACTTTTGGATCGAGCCAGTTATTCATTCCGCGCCGGGCATTCAGTGGATGCTCGGCGTAATGGCCGTGAATTTTTTGGCGTGCCGGAAATTGCCCGGTCAGAAAGGCGCAGCGGCTCGGCGAACAAACGGAACCGTTCACATAGAACTGCGTGAAGAGCGTTCCTTCCTTCGCGAGACGATCAATGTTCGGTGTTTTCAGTTGCGGGTGTCCGTAGCATCCGAGATCACCCCAACCGAGGTCATCCGCAAGAATAAAAATAAAGTTGGGTCTTTTAGCCACCACAACCTCTGCCGCCCGCGACATGCTGACGGTGGCCAATAAAAACAGAGATACGAGCGAAAGCCATTTTGTGAGCATGCGGCGAAAATGAATCGATAATGTGAGGAATACAAGCTGGTTCCAGCTTTCAGAAAACCACCCGCGAGGATTGAGACGGGCGACTACTGTTTGAGCTTCTTCTTTTTTACAGAAGCATCATTTTTTTGGTGGCTTTCTTTTTCGACTTCGTCAAAGAGCCATTTCAAACGCTTTACCACATCAGGGTTTTTGTCTGCAACGTTGTGTTGCTCACCTGGGTCTGTGGAAAGATCGAACAACGCCATAGCTGAGGCAGCGTCGCCGGTTTGCAAGCCGGGATAAGTGGAAGGTTGATATTGCTCGTAGGGCGCGAGCAGAGTCACGCCGTCGGGTGCGCGCGGGTCGATCCATCGCTCCTCTGTAGCCAACGGTTCACGACGCCCGTTGGCCGCAAGTACATGTAATTTCCAGCGCGCATTACGCACCGTCGCGAGTCGCGCGCCCTGATGCCCCAAAATAATTTCGTGCGGACTTTTCGCATCGGATGTGAAAAGAGGAAGAATGTTTTTTCCATCCACGATGCGGTTCGATGGTTCGGCAATTCCGGCAACTTTTAGTGCCGTCGCGAATAAATCCATCATCACCGCAGGCTGCGCGCTGAGATGTCCGGCGGGAATCTTTCCCGGCCAACGCGCAATGCACGGCACGCGGTAACCGCCTTCCCAACTGGTGCCTTTCATACCGCGCAATCCGCCGGTGCTGCCGCCAAACCACGGGCCGTTATCACTTGTAAAAACAATCAAAGTTTGTTCGTCTAAACCTAACTCTTTAATTTTCGCAAGAACCTGACCAACGCTCGCATCCAGTTCTGAAATCACATCGCCGTAGAGTCCGGAGTTGCTTGTCTTGTAAAACTTTTCTGAAGCAGCGAGCGGCTTGTGTGGCATCGCGTGGGCAAAGTAGAAGAAAAATGGTTTCGATTTATTTCGCTCAATAAATTGCAACGCGCGATCCGTGTACCGCTGGGTGAGCGTGACTTGGACAACGGGGTATTCAACTACCTTCTCGCCATCCAAAAGTTGGACGGGTCGCATGTCATTGCTATAAAGAATGCCAAGGTATTTATCGAAACCACGATGCGTGGGAAAATATTCAGACTGCGAGTGACCCAGATGCCACTTGCCGACCATGCCGGTTGCGTAGCCGTCGCGTTGGAAAATCTCCGCCAAAGTGATCTCGGTTTTATGCAATCCGAGGTCCTTATACTGGCCTCCGAAATCAGGAGCCGGATTCGCCGTCATTCCGCAACGAAATGGATAACGACCGGTCATCAGCGAAGCGCGCGTCGGCGCGCAAAATGGCGCAGGAGTATTGAAATGTGTGAGCCGTGCTCCTTCTGTCGCCATGCGATCGAGATTCGGAGTTTTGAATTTCGGATGCCCATAGCACGCGAGATCGCCGTAACCAAGGTCGTCGGCGAGTATGATGATTACGTTCGGCCGTTTTGCCAGTGCCTCAGCGCTGGAGAGATCTGATGTAGCCAGACAAAACATGAACGTTGCAAAGGAAAACCATTTTGCGGGCATGCCGGAAAAAGTGAACGGTGCGTCCGGGAAAAACAAGCAGTGTTTGCCGGTGAAAATCAGATGCGAATTTTTCGCTTCGATGTGTCTGGTTGCTGGCGATAAAGCACGACCACGTTCCCCACCCGCATCACGAGAAAACTTTGCGTTTTTTCAGCGAGCAGCGGCGAAAGCGTTTTCTTTTCTTCCTTGAAGCCGCCAAATTTTACCTTGACCAATTCATGCAAAGTCAAAGTTTCATCGACCGTCTTGACGAATCCGTCGCTCACCCCGGCTTTGCCAACCGTCAACATCGGTTCCAACCTTTGCGCCATCGCCTTGAGTTTGCTGATCTGCTGATTAGTGAGTGAATCCATTTTCAATCGAATGATTGGGCTGCCGGTTGTCTCGAACAAGAAGATAAACTCAGCGACAATCAAATCACACCAGCGACTCGGAAACCCTCTTGCTCCAGCAGCACACGAATCTTTGAAATTTGCTCCCCTTGGATTTCAACTTCACGTCCTTTCACGGTGCCGCCGCAACCGCAGGATGCTTTCAATTTTTTCCCGAGCGACTCGATGTAAGCCGCGCCAATATTTGGAGCGAAATCGTATATGATCGTCACGACTTTCCCACCACGCTGCGCTGTCTCACGCCGCAATACTACGCGGCCAAGTTTCGATGGTTTCGATGGCCCCGCTTCAATTTTATCTGGAGCGACTTCGGCTGGCCCGGGTGGCAAACCGTCGATTTGCAGTCTGTCAAAAGGCTTACCCAGACCGCCAGTCGCAGCGTCGGTGCTAATGCGTTCTTTCTTTTTCGACATATAATTGGTTAAGCAGATCGCGTTCAATTCGCACGCGGAAATATTTCCGCAGGAACCATGCAATAAAAAGCAAATAACGCAAAGCCGCTGAAAAAATGCAGAAGCACAAAAAAGGGGGATTGAGACTGGTTTTTAAAATCCCTTTCAGTATCGTCGCTAAAACCAAGCCATGAATACCGAAGAAAAAATTCACTCGTTTAGAGAAAGCTACGAAGCCGTCCGTGCCGAGATCGGCAAAGTTATTGTCGGCCATGACGCGATCGTCGAAGGGACGTTGATCGCCATTTTTGGCGGCGGTCATGTGCTGCTCGAGGGCGTGCCCGGCCTCGGCAAAACGTTGCTCGTGCGCACGCTCAGCGAAGTTCTCGACATGAGTTTCAATCGGATTCAATTCACACCTGACCTCATGCCTGCTGACATTCTCGGCACGAACATCGTCATGGAAACGCCCGGGGGAAAACGCGAATTTGTTTTTCAGCACGGGCCAATTTTTGCGCATCTGCTGCTTGCCGACGAAATCAATCGCGCCACGCCAAAAACCCAATCGGCCATGCTCGAAGCGATGCAGGAAAAAAGCGTCACGGCTGGCGGCGAGATTCGCAAGTTGGGCGAACCCTTTTTCGTTCTCGCGACCCAGAATCCCATCGATCAGGAAGGAACCTATCCGCTGCCCGAAGCGCAGCTCGACCGTTTTTTCTTCAAGCTGATTGTGGGTTATCCCAACGCGGCTGAACTAACCGAAGTTCTCACGCGCACGACCGAAAGCGCGAAACCGCAAATCAATCGCGTCCTCACGAAGGAACAAATTTTAGAATTGCAGGCGCTCGTTCGTCAGGTGCCGGTCGCTTCCCATGTGAAGGATTACGCTGTGCGCCTCGTGCTCGCGACGCATCCGAAGAGCGAAACCGCAGCGCCGATCAGCAATCAATATCTTCGTTTCGGCAGCAGTCCGCGCGGTGGCCAAACGCTGATTCTCGGTGCCAAAGTTCGCGCGCTGACCCACGGCCGTTTCAACGTCAGCT
>JBKJOA010000407.1:0-15751 GCA_046593365.1 Limisphaerales bacterium | reverse complement strand
TGAAAATAATCCCGCAGACCCAACACCAATGCCTTTTCAATTTTCTCGATGTCAGAAGTTGAATCAGGACTGATCGGTTTTGCGGACTCCAGATCCACCACCACGAAATCTTCCTCGAACGATTTAGCTTTTGCGATGAGTTGCCCGGCGGAATCGACGACCATGCTGCCGCCGTCGAAGATCAATTCGTCATTTCCACCGATCAGGTTGCAAAACACAATCGGCGTCTTCGACTTACGAGCAAGGCTCAACAACATTTCGTAACGAACTTTATCTTTCCCGAGTGACCAAGGTGACGCTGAAACATTAAAAATGATTTTCGCTCCACCGCCAATTAGCTCTATGGGAGGATTGTTCAGGTACCGTCGCTCCGGCCAGAAGTCTTCGTCGTTCCAAATATCTTCACAAATGGTCAGCCCAACAGTTTGGCCATTGAAGGTAACTGCCAGATTGTTCGGGGCAGGTTGAAAATAACGGTCTTCATCGAACACGTCATAAGTCGGCAAAAGCGTTTTAATGCGTGTGACCACGATTTTTCCATTTTGCAGCAGCGCAACTTCGTTGGTGAGCGAGCGACCCGGACGAGAGTTATTGATGCCAACATATCCGACCAACAGCGCGGTGTTACTGGTGGCAACGGCCAGTCGTTCCACCACAGAAAGGTTCTGCGCGATAAACTCCTTTTTCAGTAACAGATCGCGCGGCGGATAGCCAGTGGTGGTTAACTCCGGCATCACCACAATATCCGCACCGGCTTCTACTCCACGCCGGTAGGCCGAGAGGATTTTTCCTTCGTTGCCAGAGAGATCTCCGACTGTGGTATTGATTTGAGCTAAAGCGATTTTCATCGCGCTATTTTTCCGAAGGTTTGCGGGAGACTGCCTCGTTCCGTTCGAATCACAGTTCCGGGTGCAATTTTTTTCCGCTCGAACCAGCCCTGGCTCGTTTCCAAAATGTATTGCACGTTGTCTGAAGCCGCGACCACGGCATTAGTATTGTGTGGTTGCAAATCGTGGATTTCCAGGATCACTCCCTTGGGATCGATGTAGGCGGCTGAGAGCGGCACGGAAGTATTCTTCATCCAAAAAGCAGCGCGATGAGGGTTCGGCATCACGAAAATCATTGCCTCATTTTCAGCAATGTTGGTGCGAAACATCATTCCGGTTTGCTGTTGAATTCCGGTCAAGGCCAGTTCCGTTACCAGTTCTTCCGCGCCCATCCAAAGTTTCAGCGTCGGAAGTTTTGGCTGAGCTTGTTCCGGAAAAGACGGCGCAGCAATCGTGTTCGGTTTCTGGCACCCAACCAGTAAAATCCCAACCATGGCCGCGACGAAAATACCGCTCAATTTCATGAAGAAAGAGTGCTTGGTGACCGAATCAAATTCAATCTCAACTTGGGCAATGCAAAGAAGAGGTGGAGAAACCGGGGTTGCAAACCCGAACCCCTCCGTTTGGTGAACGTTCAACCGGAGGATCTGACTTTTTCGTTGCGTCTCTGCATCTCGGCGTCTTTGCGTTGATTGCTTAACGGTTCCGGTTGCGCTCGAGGTGTGGGCGGCGAAGCAGTTTTGGGCAGAATCGAATTTACGTTTGCATGACGGACTGGTTCAGGAAATATTGCCGCATGTCTGCGAGATTATTGCTCCTGATTTCGGTGGGGCTGAATTTGGTTTTCGCCGCATGCTTTGTTTTTGGTCTCCGGAGTTTATCGGCCGCTCGAAATGCTCCCGCTGTTCCCACCGCCGATTCGCCGTCCCGCTCCCCGCGTGTTCAAACCCATGTTGTGGTCCGCCGCCAAAATTTTACCTGGGAAGAAGTCGAGTCCAACGATTACGCGACCTACATCAAAAATTTGCGCGAGATCGGCTGCCCGGATGAGACCATTCGCGACATCATCGTCGCAGATGTGGATGAACTTTATTCTCATCGCCGCGCTTCGGAAGTCGTTTCAGCCGACCATCAGTGGTGGAAATCGGATCCCGATATCGGAGCGGTGCAAACAGCCGCGGAAAAACTCAAAACCTTGGAGGCGGAGCGCCGGACTTTGCTCACGCGCCTGTTGGGTTCGGGGTGGGAGACGACGAACAACCCGCTTCCGCCGCCAACGCGTACGGGCATCAGCTTGACCGGGCCGGTGCTCGGCGAACTGCCGCCACAAACCAAGCAATCGGTTTACGATATTGCAGCGCAAACCCAGTTGAAAATCGAGGCCTATCAGGACGCTCAACGTCAGACCGGCAAAGAAATTGACCCGATAGAATTAACGCGGCTGCGACAGGAATCACGTACTGAACTTGCGAAAGTTTTGACGCCGGCGCAGATGGAGGAATTTCTCCTGCGTTACTCATCCACTGCATACCAGATGCGAAGCGAGTTGCGGGGACTGGATTTCACGCCAGATGAATTTCGCAATTTTTTCCGCGCGCGCGATCCGCTCGATCAGCAGGCGGAAATTCTTTACAGAGGTGACGATCCCGAAAAGCTGCGGCGCAAGAAAGAATTGGAAACGCAGCGCGACGCCGCCATTGAGCAAGCTCTCGGGAAAGAACATTTCGCCACTTACAAATTGTATCAGGACCCGCTGTTTCAACAATCGCGGGCCACCGCTGAGCAAATGGGTGCGCCCCCAGAATTAGTTGTGCCGATTTACCAGATCAGCCAGCTTACGGAAGCGGAGCAGCAGCGAATTCGAAATGATTCCACTTTGAGCACGGAAGAAAAAATTGACGCGCTGGCCGCCGCTCAAGCCGAGCAGCAAAAGTCTTTGGAAAAAATTCTGGGACCGGAATTTTTACGTCGGTCTCCCTCGGGAACGAACAATTCTGTCCCGTAATTTTTCACTTTGGAAATAGATCTATCCATCGTCATTCGCCCTTAACTAAATTGTGGGGCATTCCCTGATTGCCGGAAGATTCGCGACACCTAGCATCGGAAGCGAGGCAGAGAGGCTGTAGCTTCGCTCATGGTGAGAGAAGCGTCTTCTGCAAGTAACAGAAAATAAAGTTATGGTAATTCTAATCAAACTACTCGCAGCGGCGGTCATTGGGTTTGCGGTGTTACACCCGACCTCTACTCCCAAAGCAGATAACTGTGAGTGCAAAGCTAAAGCGAATTAATCAATTTGCTTTCAACGAGCGGTTCATCTGGAACCGCTTCTTTTTCTAAAAAACTTTCGTGGTAACGCGATGTATCGCGAAATACTCTCTCATCCCCATATTGGTTCTTATTCAGCTTTGCTGCTGATTGGATATTTTGCCGCCTACCTTCTCGCACGTTGGCGGGCCAAAAAAAATCAAGTCGAAGGGCGGCACATCGACAATCTCGTGTTGCTTCTCCTGGTCATTTGCCCGATCGGTGCCCGCTTTTTCAGTCGTTTATTTGATTTTCCAACTCCTATCGGCCTTTGGGAAGCGCTGAAAATCTGGAAAGGTGGTGGCCTGGTTTTTTACGGCGGCATGGTTTTTGGAGTTATTGTTGTGGTCGCCTACGCCAAAGCCACAAAAATCCGACTCTTGGAATTTTCTGATATACTCGCTCCTTCACTGGCCCTGGGTTTGGTTTTCGGTCGTGTGGGATGTTTTCTGTCGGGATGCTGCTGGGGTGATGTTTGCCTGCAACCATCGCAACTTGCATCCATTAAAAGCCCATTAACTCATTATCAATTGCAAACTTTTCCCGCGCTTTCACCACCAAATTTATTTCTCGCCGTAAAATTTCCGCCTGAAACCGGTGCCTACGAACAACACCAGGCACTCGGTTTGATTTCGGCTCAAGCGGCTCGTTCACTGCCGGTTCATCCCGCGCAACTCTACGAAGCCATTCTCTCTTTGGGTCTCTGCTTTCTTTTAAACAGGGCCTTCAACCAGCGCCGGGCGAGAGGAGAGATTCTCGCCGTCTTTGCCATGGGTTACGGATTCATCCGATTTAGCGTAGAATTTTTCCGGGCCGATACGCAGCCCATTTATTTTGGAATGACCATCTCCCAAGTAATCAGCATAGGCATCGCCGCGGCCGGTCTGGTTCTTTTTATTTTCGCGCGAAGATTGGGTCAAACGAAGCTTCAAAGTGTTCCTCGGGCCGCTGTCGCACAAACGGTCTTTCTGAATTCTTAGGGTCACAGGGCCATTGAACTTATTTTTAGCGGCCAAAAAATTGGAACAAAGTCCTTATTCTTTCGGTATGGCGTCGGGAAAACTTCTTCGAAGCATGTAGCGGGGGTATGCCGAAGAAAATCAATCTTCTCCTTGGCCGCGACATTGAGCTTGTCGGTTTTCCTCCTGGCAGCTAAAAGAACAGCGATTCTACCAATAATATTTAATTTTCACCCTTAATGAAAAGCTTTCTGCAACAAAAACGAAATACTTCTGGCCGGTTCCCCTTTTCACTTTTTCTGGCGGAGACAATCGGTAAAGCAATTCTAGCAGTAGCGTTCGCATGGTTCCCTGCGACGAATGCTCGCGCCAGTTTTCATTTATGGGACATCGCAGAAATTTATTCCAACGAAGATGGCTCGGTGCAATTCATCGAGTTGTTTACCGCTTCAGGCGGTCAAGAAGTCCTTCTCAACCGCCAGATTCAATGCAGCGGCCCATCGGGAACAAATCTGTTTACGTTCCCCAACAGTCTGGCGACGAATACGGCAACTCTAACTTTCATTATAGGGACATCTAATCTCAATTCCATTCCTGGCGGAGTGAAACCGGATTATGTCATGCCAAATAATTTTCTTCTGCGCGGCAATGGCGTGACCAACACGGTGAACTTCGGATTGAACCAAGACATTGTGACTTACACCAATTTGCCCACAGATGGAGTGGCTTCCCTGGTGCGCTCCGGCACAATTATGATTTTCAACGCGACGAATTCGCCAAAAAATTATTCCAGCCAATCGAACACGATTGTGCCCGTAAAAATTTTAAATTCAGGGTTAAGCGGGACGAATTTGGTTTTTTCTTTCGTGACTGCGAGAGGAACCAATTTCACAACTGGCCCGACCTACAGCGTGCAATACAAAGAGTCGCTGAGCAGCACGAATTGGACAACTCTGACGAACTTTTCCGGAAGCACCAACATTTTGACGCGAACGGTTACGAACGAAATTTCTTCGAGCGAGCGATATTTTCAATTGAAAGTGCCGTAGCCTACGAGTGGCGTTGCTCCTGCCGATGCCGCCTCTTCATTCGAAGAATCGCCATAGTCGTCCGAATATAATCAATTAAAAGATAACCGATGAAAATGAGCGCAATCGTCCCCACTACGAGCAAAAACATAGCGGAAGCGAAATTGTCGCGAAAGCTCTCCCTTAAAATTTGCAAAGGCGCTGACATGGCTTGCGTCACAATAGACAGGATTGAACGGGGAAGCGTTCAAGTTGCGGAAAACTTTATGCTGCTTGGCTGGTTTTTTTTAACAGCGGCGCGAGTTGCATTTCAATTTCATCCTCGCTGTCACCGATTTTGCTCTTGAACAAAAACCAATACTCCACATGTTCTGCGACCGTGCCTGGTTCAATTTTGCGGAGTGGCCCGACGGTTTCCACTTCGATCATGTCTCCACGCGTGTAGCTTTCCGTGTTGCATCCGAAGTCTGGATAAACCGCGCTTGGATCAAAAATGAATCGCTTGATAAAAACCATTCCATCTCGAGCGTAGGCCGCCCAGCCCAGGGTGTTCATCATTCCGATTTTCTGCGGCTTATCGACGGCGGGATCGCATTTCAGCTGGATGAATTTCGTTCCCCAATTCCAACGCGGATCGCGCATATCGGTGTAGCCCCACAACGCGAGCGGACGAACCGGCAGTAATTGATTCACGGGCGGTTCCTGCGGAAAAATGGCCGTGCCTGGCCCGCGCATTACGCTCAAAGCCCACGGCGCAGCTTCGATTGTCCACGAATTCTTATTCCTGAGCCGGTGCAAAACGGAAACACGATTTTGTTTTTCCTCCAGAGTAACTTCGATTTCTTTTTGGATGCCGGTGCTTTCTTCGACCGCCTGAATCAGTTTGAGAGTCCGCCCATCCCAGTGGTGTCCGATGGGCGAATTGTCTGGAGCGTAACTGCGAGGCATGACTTCCGGCGCATGCCAGAGACGATGGCCTCCATAGGATTTCCACTCGTTGCCACCGGTTTTTCCAATGTGTTCAGGAACTTCGCTGAACAGATTCGGTTCCTCAACGAAACCAAAGCGAATAATGCGCGGGCCAACGTCGGTGGTGGCAATCAATTCGATTTGGCCGTTGCTCAATTGAAGGCAATTGGGCCAACCGGCATAAGCGACTTTCTGCATTTGAACTGCGGAAGATGAATTCATGTTTGAAGAAATTTATTTCAGCCAAATTATACCGGCTTTTGCCGCAGAGTTAAGCTCGGATTATTCCCACTCAATCGTTGCCGGAGGTTTACTGGAAATATCGAGGCAGACGCGGTTCACCCCTTTTACCTCGTTGATGATGCGACTGGAAAGTCTCTCCAGCAAATCGTAGGGCAGTTTTACCCAGTCGGCGGTCATGCCGTCCTGTGATTCGACCGCGCGAATTGCAATCGTATAATCGTAGGTGCGTTCGTCTCCCATCACACCAACGCTGCGCACTGGCAACAGCACCGCAAAGCTCTGCCAAATCTTGTAATACCAATCGGTCGCCTTCATTTCTTCCACGACGATGGCGTCCGCATTCCGCAAAATGGAACATCGCGACGGAGTGACTTCGCCCAAAATACGGACGGCAAGCCCAGGGCCTGGAAACGGCTGGCGGTAAACAATTTCTTTGGGCAAACCGAGTTCCAATCCCAGTAAACGAACTTCGTCTTTGAACAAACATTTTAGAGGTTCAACAAGTTTGAATTTCATGTTCTTAGGCAACCCACCGACGTTGTGATGGCTCTTGATCATTGCCGCCGGATTTCCCCCAATCGGCACTGACTCGATCACGTCTGGATACAAGGTTCCTTGCGCCAGAAATTTTGCTGCGCCGGCACGCTTGGTTGCCGACTGAAAAACTTCAATAAACGTTTTGCCGATGATTTTTCGTTTGCGCTCGGGATCGGTGACGCCTTTGAGCCTGGTCAGAAACATTTTCGAAGCCTCTTCATATTGGAGCTTGATGTGAAAATGCCGTCCGAAAACTTTTTGTACCACCTCCGCCTCGTTCGCGCGAAGCAATCCGTTATTGACAAAAATACAAGTGAGCTGATCGCCAATCGCTTCGTGCAACAGCGCCGCCGCGACACTGGAATCCACTCCGCCGCTCAACCCAAGAATCACCTTCTCTTTGCCGACTTGATTGCGAATTTCCTCAACGGCTTGCTGCACGTAATTGCGCATGGTCCAGTCTTTGCCGCAGCCGCAGATTTCATGAACAAAATTGCTGATCAGTTTGCGACCGTGCGGCGTGTGGACGACTTCAGGATGAAATTGCAGTCCGTAAAAATGTTTGGAACGATTTTCAATCGCCGCGTAATCGGAATTCTCCGTGGCTGCGACCGGACGAAATCCTTCGGGCAACTTCGTCAACTTGTCGCCGTGAGAATTCCAGACCTGCAATGCCGCCGGTAAGTTGCGGAACAGCGGACACGTTTCGTCTTTGACCGTTAGCGTCCCTTTTCCGTATTCACGTTTCTGTCCGCGTTCCACTTTGCCTTTGAGAAAATGCGCGAGCAGTTGCAGCCCAAAGCAAATTCCCAGAATCGGCACACCCAATTTGAAAATCTTAGGATCAGGGAGTGGTGCCTTGGGCGCGTAAACACTGGAAGGGCCGCCGGAGAGAATGATTCCTTTGGGGCTTAGCTTTGCAATTTCCGCAACAGGGGTGTCATAACGAAGAATGGTGGAATAAACATTGCACTCACGAATCCGGCGGGCAATCACCTGCGTGTATTGGGAACCGAAATCGAGGATAACAATTTGCTCAAGCATAGATGAAGGGAAAAGTATGTGGTGAGGTCGAAGCCGAAAAACTTTTTTTGGGCAGCTCGGAAATTACTCCTTCACCACGCTGGCCTTTCCTTCCCGAGCGTCGTAATGAAGTTTTGATCCGAAGGGCGGGACAGGCAATTTTGCTAAATATTTTTTGGTCACAAGTTCGTCAAGATCTTTTGGGAACCGGCCTTCTTGGACACCGAAAAGCTGAATCGCGTTGTTGATCGCGACCGAATCAATGTTTTTTTCCATTGATTGCTCCGCTTTGGCAGCAGCGGCCAGATAGTTCACCGGTGCCGTTGCGACGCTTTCAGAAGGCAGGCTGGCTTTTTTTTCAGGCGCGGTTGGAACTGGCAACTCTTCTTGTTTGCGACAGCCGAGGGTGAGCAAAACACTTAGCAAAAAAAAGCTTAAAAATGCGTGTCTCATCTAGCGAAACTAACGAACTAATTCCAAAAGCCAAGTGCGAAGCGGCTTGGATGCCGTAGTGACAAAGAAAATAAAAGAAAAGCCCGAGCGAATTCGAAAATTCGCCCGGACGGTGTTAATTAGCGGCTTGCAAGCAAGCCGACTGGATCAGGGAGCGGCTGGTGCGTTGGTCGGAACCGGAGTTGTCGGCATTGCCGGCTCTTTTTCTTTGCAACCCACGAGCACAAAAGTGCTCACCAATGCGAGAACGAGGAAACTAAGTAGTTTTTTCATGCCCGCGATGATTATCTCTGTCTCGAAAAAAAAGCAACAAGAGGATTATTTATTTTTTTTCAGGTTTTCCCCCACCAGTTCCCGCGCCTGTTCCACGAGTCCCCGGTCCTTGCGCAAATCGGCAAAGCGAAATGGCGGCAACCCGCTCTGTTGTTGGCCGATCATTTCGCCCGGCCCACGCAATTTCAAGTCCTCCTCAGCGATCCGAAATCCGTCGCTGCTTTCCTCAAGCACCCGCAATCGCTGACTCGCCGCGTCGGTCTTGTCAGATGCAATTAAAATGCAAAATGAGTCTTCTGCACCCCGACCAATCCGTCCGCGCAACTGATGCAACTGGGCCAAACCGAATTGCTCGGCATTTTCAACCAGCATCACCGTCGCATTAGGCACATCGATTCCGACTTCGACCACAGATGTCGCGAGGAGCAACTGAATTTGATTGGCGCGGAACTCAGCCATGACTGTTTCTTTTTCACTGGAACGCAGCCTCCCGTGCAGCAAACCGATCTCGTAAGGCGCGATGATTTTTTTGATCTTCTCAAATTCCTTGGTAACAGCCTTGATCCCGGATTTCTCGTCCGCCTCCTCCAATCGCGGATACACCACGTAGGCTTGTCGGCCTTCAGAAAGTTTCTCGCGAATGAATTTCCACACCTTTGGCAACTTTTCTTCTGCGCGCACGAACGTTTTTACTTTCGCACGCCCCAACGGCGATTGATCGATGATGGAAATGTCCAGATCTCCATACAACGTCAGGCCAAGGGTTCGCGGGATTGGCGTCGCCGTCATCACAAGCAGGTGCGGATAAGTTCCTTTGCGTAACAGCTTTTCGCGTTGAGCCACGCCAAACTTGTGCTGCTCATCAATGATTACGAGGCCGAGTTTCTCCGGGGCAAACGAGGTTTCGATCAATGCATGCGTGCCGATGTAAAGCGTCGAGACCCGATGGTCGGGAGCCGAAGGGTGAAGTTTCTGGCCCTCTTTCGTCTTCGCTCGACCATCGACCAAGGTCTTGATGCTTCCGGTTAAAAGTTCAACTGAAATTCCAAGTGGCAATAACCATTTCTCAAAATTTTGAAAATGTTGCTCCGCCAAAATTTCCGTGGGTGCCATCAACGCGACATCGAAGCCGCTCTCCAGCGCCATCAAAGCCGCACAGGCCGCGACCACTGTCTTGCCGGAACCCACATCGCCCTGTAACAAACGCCGCATCGGATGCGCGCCGCCCATGTCCGCACGAATTTCGCGCAACACTTTTGTTTGCGCATCGGTCAATTGAAACGCGAGTTGCGCCAGGAATTTTCGTATCAGTTGATTGGTTCCCGAGCAGGGCAACCCGCGCGAGTTGGCTTCCAATCGTTTGCGCCGCATCTGAATCGTCGTTTGCAGATCAATCAACTCATCCAGCGCCAGCCTGCGTCGCGCGATTTCGGTATCGCCCATTTCCCCGGGACAATGGAGCAAACGAATCGCATGGGCGCGGGCGGGCAACCCCGCGATGACCATTCGCAGATGTGGCTCTAAAATTTTGCTTTCGAACTGGTCCACCGTTCGCCAGATAAGCGAACGCATCCAGCGCTGTGGCAGTCCTTCCGTCAGTGGATAAATAGGGACGATGCGGTTTAAATGAATCAACGCTTCCACCGTTTCGACGACTTCGGTTTCCGGGTGGTCAATCGTGCGTGGCTTGAGCGAATTCAATTTGCCGTAAACAAGCACGTCATCGCCGACTTTAAAATAATTCTGCATAAAGGGCAGGTTCCACCAGCGGCAATGGAGTCGCGCGGTTCCATCGTCCAGAATGATTTCAAAAACAGATTTTGATCCGCCTCGCCAACGCTTTAATCCGGCCGCGACGACCTTTCCGCGGGCAGTCGCGGCTTCACTCATTTGCATTTCGGCAATGGAGTGAAAGTGACGCCGATCCTCGTAGCGACGCGGGCGATGCAGAAGCAAATCGTCAACCGTGCGGATATCCAGGCGTGCCAGTTGCGTCAACCGCTCTGAACCAACTCCGCGTAATTCGCCAAGCGGCAAAACAGCAGGTGAAGATGGCGACGGCGAAGACATGCGTTGCACGATATTCAAAGCCAAGCGAACGTCAAAGTGGGAATCCGAACGATTGCAAATTGCAGCCGTGCGAAATAGAGTCGTAGCCAATGAAGCGCGAGCAAAATATATCCCAGATAATTTTTTCCCTGCTTTTACCAGTTCTATTTTTGACGGGATGCAGCGCTGGATGCGACTCAAAAAAAGTGGCACAATCCCCTTTACCCAGGAATGAACTTTCCAACGGCACACCCGCCGTCACCGCCATCACAACGACAGCACCCATTGCGGCAAACCAGGAGGCAACAAATGCGACTGCTCCGGGCATATCTGGAAAAATAACTTTAAAAGGCACGCCGCCCCCGGAACGCAATGTGGCGATGGATCCGACTTGCGGAGCTTTGCATCCCGCTCCGGTCAAAACGCGGCTGTATGTGGTCGGCAACAGTGGTGCGTTAGGCGATGTTTTCGTTTACATCAAGGAAGGTTTGACCGGAAAAACTTTTCCAGCACCGGACAATCCGGTTTTGCTCGACCAGGTCGGATGTGAATATACACCTTACGTCGTCGGCTTGCAGACGAACCAGAAATTGCTCGTGCGAAATTCTGATCCAATGATGCACAATGTTCACTCGCTTCCTAAAACGGCCGGACACAAAGAGTCCAACCGGGCACAGATGGCCAAGAGTGCCGATCTGCAATTCCTGTTTGAAAATTTCGAGTTGTTTTTGGCCTTCAAGTGCGAGGTGCATCCGTGGATGTATGCCTACGTTTGCGTGGTGAATAGCCCGTTTTTCGCGGTCTCGGGAAAAGATGGAACGTTCCAGCTCAAGAATGTTCCAGACGGAAAATATGTGGTCGAGGCAGTTCATCGCAAAGCGGGAAAGCAAACCAAAGCAGTGATGGTCACGAATGGCGCGTCCACGCCCATCGAGTTGAGTTTCGAAGTCCCTATCAGCCCATAACCATGCCCAAAGATTCTGAATCTCCTCTCGATCGACTGTGGCTTGAATACAGCCTCGTCTTCAAAAAATTTGACGATCACACATTGGCGCGCTGGATGGCGCAAACCTTGGGACAACTCGAAGGCGCGGCGTGGCGGATGTCGCATCCATTGCTCAGCACCTATCGTTTGGCCGCGCAACTGGCTCATGATCGGCAGATTTGGCTCAAGCGACTTGCCACCGCGCCCTCCGCTTACCCTGAATCGCCTTGTTGCCGCGCGCCGCTGCTGGCGTTGCTGACCCGCGATGTTCTGGAGTCTGGTCTGGTTTGCCAGCATTGCACGGAAACGGCTGTTCCATTTGATGAAATACCGGAGGCACTCCAAAATGAAATCAGGAAATGGGCCGAAGAATATGCGCCCATTCACGCGGTTTCTCATTGGGATGACCGCGAGCGCAAGAATGTCAGAGATTACGAAGGCACCTGCGAAACTGCCGCGCAAAAAACGGAGAAGTTATTGGCGCGAGCCGGAACCGAAATCGCGCCCAAATTTTTGGAATTTTATCCAACCATTGTTTGGGAAGATCAGGACGAATGCCTTGAAGTGCGCCCGGAAGACATCGAACTCTGACCCATGAACCAAGGCGACATCTGCGCGAAACATTTCTTGACCGGCAAACCAATTCATGTCCGTTGGAAAAATGGGGTCATCGTCAGCATCGAGGAGAATTCTTCCGCGCCGGAAAATCTCTGGATCGCGCCCGCGCTCTTCGACGTTCAAGTGAACGGCTACGGCGGAATTGATTTCCAGCAGGACGGAATCACCACAGAGGAATCGCTCTCCGCCGCCCGACAACTTCGCCGCGATGGCTGCGCGCAGTTTTTTCTTACGCTGATCACGGATGAATGGGCGAAGCTCACGGCGCGTTTACGACATTTTAAAAAGTTGCGTGATGAGTCGCCGGAGCTTCAACAAGCGATTGCGGGTTGGCACATCGAAGGACCTTTTCTCTCGGACCAACCGGGTTTTCATGGCGCGCACAATTCCTCACTAATGTGTGATCCGTCTCCGGAAAAAATTCGCGAACTTCGTGAAATAACTGGAAACGATCCGCTACTTTTGACCCTTTCGCCGGAGCGCTCCGGCTCAATCGAAGCCATCGCGCTCGCCAAATCAATGGGGATTGGAATCAGCCTCGGCCACACGAATGCGTCTGCGGAAATTCTGCGCGCGGCGGTGGAAGCAGGCGCAACCGGTTTCACCCATCTTGGAAATGGTTGCCCTCGCGAACTCGACCGCCATGACAACATTCTCTGGCGCGTTTTCGAAACGCCGGGCCTGGCAGTCAGTTTAATTCCTGACAAAATCCATGTCTCCCCTGCCCTGTTCCGTTTGGTTCACCGCGCATTGCCGATACAAAATATTTATTACACGACCGATGCCATGTCCGCCGGTGGCGCGCCACCCGGAAAATACAAAATTGGCAGCATGGAGATGGAAGTCGGCAGGGACCAAATTGTCCGCCAACCGGGCAAGACAAATTTCGCTGGCTCGGCATTGAAACCGATTGATGGAATTTTTCGCGCGGCGGAAATGTTGGACTGTTCCTGGCGTGAAGTCTGGCCGCGATTTTCAGAAAAGCCCGCACAACTTGTTGGATTGAAAAACAATCTTGCGGTGGGAAATTCAGCAAATTTTTGCGCGCTAAAAGTTGCCTCGGAAAATCAACTGGAAGAATTGAAAGTTGTGGCGAACAAAATCGAAAACCACGAATAAAACGGAGTGCCGGTTTGCACCGGCTTACTGGCTTGGCGTTGACTTAAAGCCGGTTGCAAACCGGCGCTCCGGCGTGGCTGCGACTCCGCCGCGTTTGGTTTAATGGGACATTCGGAGTTGCTCAAGCGGGGCTTCGCAGTTTCCTCGTCCGCTCAAAAAAGCCGCCGCGCTGACTTCTGGTTCGCAATAACGATTTACAGTGGGGCCAGCATTGGCCGCCGTGATCGAACTTTCCAAGTTATCTAAAATAATGTTTATAGTCTTGTTCGGAATGCCGCGTTTTGGCTCGCGTTGACACTCCACCGCTCCACTCGTAAGTTCGCGCTAAATGTTTGAACTCGTCTCTTCTTACCAGCCCGCCGGAGATCAACCGCAAGCGATTGCTAAGTTGACCGAGAATTTTTTGTCCGGCGCAAAACATCAAACGCTGCTCGGCGTCACCGGTTCGGGAAAAACTTTTTCCATCGCAAACCTCGTCAGGAATGTGCAGCGCCCTACGCTGGTCATCTCGCATAACAAAACTTTGGCGGCACAGCTTTACGCAGAGTTTAAAGGGTTTTTTCCGAAAAACGCCGTCGAATATTTCGTCAGTTATTTCGATTATTATCAGCCTGAGGCCTATATCCCGCGCACAGACACGTTCATCGAAAAGGATTCCAGCGTGAATGAAGAAATCGAGCGACTGAGACTCTCGACCATGAGTTCGCTTTTCTCCCGCCGCGACGTCTTGGTGGTGGCAAGCGTCTCTTGCATTTACGGCATCGGCAGCAAGGAAGATTATGAGGCGCTGGTCATCGGCATTCACGTCGGCATGGAAATGTCGCGCGAACAATTGCTCAGCCGTTTCGTCAGCCTGCTTTATTCGCGCAATGACATCGCCTTTGAGCGTGGAGAATTTCGCGTGCGCGGTGACACGGTGGAGATTCGCCCCTCGCATTTGGAAGAAGGATTACGCATCGAATTTTTTGGGGAAGAAATCGAACGCATTACACGCTTCGATCCGTTGACCGGCGACAACATTGAGATGCTGCAATCGGCGGTCGTTTATCCCGCCAAACAGTTCGTCACGACGGAGAACAAAACGAAGAGGGCTATCCTGAGCATTCGCGAAGAATTGGGTGATCGCATCGCGCAGTTCGAAAAAGTGGGAAAGTTGATCGAGGCGCAACGAATCAAAATGCGCACCGAATACGATTTGGAAATGATGGAGGAAATGGGTTTCTGTTCCGGCATCGAAAACTATTCACGTCATCTCAGCGGACGCCCGCCTGGCTCGATCCCGAATACGTTGCTCGATTTTTTCCCCGAAGATTTTTTGTTGGTGATCGATGAATCGCACGCCACCATTCCGCAAATCGGGGGGATGTATGCCGGCGATCGTTCGCGCAAAGAAGTTTTGGTTGAACACGGATTTCGTTTGCCGAGTGCAATGGATAATCGCCCGTTGAACTTTCTGGAATTTCAATCACACCAAAATCAAACGGTCTATGTCAGCGCCACACCCGCGCCGACGGAAATCGAATGGTCAAAGGGCCGCGTCATCGAACAAATTGTGCGGCCCACTGGTTTGATTGATCCGAAAATTACGGTCAAGCCGCTTAAAGGCCAGATCGATGACCTGATCAATGAAGCGCGAAAACGGGTTGAGTCCAAAGAACGAATCCTTGTTACCACACTGACCAAGCGAACGGCGGAGGAATTGACCGATTACCTTCGCGACGTTGGGATCAACGTCCGTTATCTCCACAGTGAAATTGGGGCGATCGAGCGTGTGGAAATTCTGCGATCATTGCGCAAAGGGGAGTTCGACGTGTTGGTTGGGATCAACCTTTTGCGCGAAGGATTGGATCTGCCCGAAGTTTCGCTGGTGGCCATTCTCGATGCGGACAAGGAAGGATACTTGCGTAGCGCGACGAGCTTGATTCAAACGGCAGGACGCGCGGCGCGGCATCTCAACGGCGAAGTAATTCTATATGCGGATGTGATGACGCAGAGCATCCAGAAATTTCTCGCGGTATCCGATTACCGCAGGCAGAAGCAAATCGCTTACAACACGGAACACAACATTACTCCCCGCAGTGTCAGCCGCGCCGTGGAAGAGAGCCTCGCGGTTTATCACAGTGCCAAGCGCAAGGCCGCCATGGTCCTCAACGAAGCGGGCGGCAATATCGATGTGACACAAACTCTTCGCGAATTGGAGACGGAGATGATCGAGGCCTCTAACAATCTTGAGTTTGAAAAAGCGGCTCTATTGCGCGACCAGATTCGTGAATTGAAACGCAGTTTCAGCGATACTCCCGAAACCGCCCGCAGCCAGCCGGTTAGCTATGGCAAATCAAAAAAGCGGCGGCAACGGGCTTAACC